>NZ_JBHVKW010000025.1:0-76989 GCF_042797905.1 Amycolatopsis sp. NPDC057786 | reverse complement strand
TCGCCTGCTTCCTCGCCACGACACAAAGTCATAGCGCGATCAAGCGACACATCAAGTGAGACACACAGTACGACAACTCTCATGAGACTGAAGAACGGTTAGAACCGTCCTTACCACTCACGAGGCGCAAAGGGTCAGCCGCCGGTCGGCACCCCCGCCCGCGCTTCCTGCGACGTCAACGGCCGAAGCGACAGCGTGTACTCGTACGTGCTGTCCGGTTGGACCTGGCTGCGTTCCCGCACCGGATTGGGCGTGTCCCCGACGCCGGTCACCGCGTGGCTCGCGTGCAGCGTGAACCAGCCCTTGTTGCGCTGCAACTGGAAGGGATACGCCGCCCGGTCGAGGTCGTCGAACGGTGTCACGCTGACGTCCTTCGCGCCGCCGACCAGCAGGCCACCGGTCCGGCCGTCGGTGAGCAGCGCCCACCGGCTGTCGGTGTGGTTTCCGTGGTCCTGCGGCCGGTGGTACTCGACGTACTGCTGGTCCACCGTGCTCGACTGCACGTCGATCGGCGTCCCGTCCTTCCGGTCGACGTAGCTCTCGGCTTTTCGCCCATACCAGGCGAACCGGTCGTATCGGTCCGGCACCGCGAGCGAGACACCGATCCGGGGCAGATACGGCAGTGTGCGCACGCTCCCTTGCGGTACCACCCGGTTGCCGAGGCTCAAGGTCCCGGTCCGGTCGACGGCGTAGGTCATCGTCTGGTCGAACCACGCCCCGGCGACATCAGGCGCCGCGACCCGGCTGTCGACGATCACCCGCACGCTTTGCGAGCCGTCCTTCTCGACCCGCACTCCGGTGACCGTGGTCTTCAACCGGTCCAGGCCCGCCTTGCGCCAGTCCTCGCCTTCGGCCCGGCCCCAGGCGAAGGTCTCGTTGCTGATGGGCGCCCGCCAAGCGTCGAGCTTCGGACCGGCGGTCAACAGTTCCTTGCCCTGGTGCCGGATCGACGCCAGCGCGCCGGTGGCCTTGTCCACCCGGTACGTGACCCCGGCCGCCGACGCCGTCACCGAACCCGCGTCCTCGACGACCCCGACGGCCTTGCCGTCGAGAGGAGTCCGGTCCAGGCCGGGCACCCGCTTCCCGCCCAACGAGAACTGGTCGTGTGCCAGGACGTGTCCGCGCGCGAGCATCGGTTCGCCCTGGGTCGTCACCGCCTCGACGGTGAGGAACCGCTCCCGGTCCGCGGGATTCGGCGGTACGGGTACGGCGACCCGGCCGGTCGTCCCGGCGCCGACCCGCAACGGCTGTTCGCCACGGGCGACGATCCGGGACCCTTCCTGGATCCGCCATCGCAGGTTCAACTCGTCGGTGCCCTTGAACTGACGCTCGTTGGTCACCGACAACGAACCACCCGAGTAGGCGAACCGGAGCGGTTGGTGTGCCCACGCCATCTGCGCGGTCTCCGGCTGCGCCACACGATCCGTGCCGATCAGACCGTCCACACCGGACAGGCTGGAGCCGTACGACAGGTGGCTCCCCTGGTCCGTGACGCTGTCGAAGTCCAGCGCCAGGACGGCACCGCCGGCCGGGGTGGCGCCGGACAGCTCCGCCGCGGACAGCGGCTTGTCGTAGATGCGCACGTCGTCGACGGCGCCGCGGCCCATCCAGCCGATACTCGACGGGTCGTTCCATGACGTCTCGAAGTCACGGCCGATGTTGACCTCCGCCGACGACGAGTCGATCGCGCCGGTGAACGGTTTGCTCCCGATCTCCTTGCCGTCGAGATAGAGCCGCAGGGCGGTTCCGTCGTAGGTGCCGCTCACCCGGTGCCAGTTGCCGTAGAAATCGGCGGGTACCTTCGCCTGCACCGCCTGCCACGTTCCACTGTGGATGAAGAATTCCAGCGTGTCCTGCGTCTTCATCTTGAGCGCGTACTGGTGGTCACCCTTGCCGAGGATGCGGAAATCGCCGGTCCACTTCCCCGGCTTCACCCAGGCGTCCAAGGTCAGCGCCTTCCCGGTGATGTCGAGCTTCCGGTCGCGGTAGACCTCGACGAAATCGTCCAGCCCGGACAGCGCCAGCGCCTTGCCGCGATGGCCGTCGACCAGCTCCGGTTTGCCACTGAGATGCGCCGAGATGTCGTTGCCGGACGAATCGGGCGTGATCCGGATCCGCTGCCGGATGTTCTGCTCCGCCCAGTCCCAGATGAACCCACCCTGGGTCTGCGGATTCGCCCGGATCGTGTCCCAGAACTCCCGGAAGTTGCCGAGACTGTTGCCCATGGCGTGGGCGTACTCGCCGAAGATCAGCGGTTTGGTGGTGTTCTTCGCCTGCTCGGCGAACTTCTCCGGGGACGGATACCGCGGTCCCCACACGTCCGCGAACGGCGCGTCCCCGTCCGGGCTGTTCGACTGGTGGTAGATCGGCCGGGTCGGTTCGTTCGCGTCCAGCCATTCCGCCAGTGCGAAGTGATGCGCGCCGAGGCCCGCCTCGTTGCCGGTGTCCCACAGGAAGACGCTCGGGTGGTTCTTGTCCCGTTCGACCATGCCGATCATGCGGTCGAAGAACGCGTCCCGCCAAGCCGGGTCGTTCGCCTGGCAGTACCGGGCGCAGTTCTCGTGGTTGTGGGTCTCGATGTCGATCTCGTCGTCGATCCAGAGCCCGTGGCGGTCGGCCAGTTCGTAGAAATACGGGTCCGACGGGTAATGCGAAGTGCGGACCGCGTTGACGTTGAGCTGTTTCATCAGCTCGACGTCGCGTTCCTGCGCGCGCCGGGGCACGTGCCTGCCGTGGTCGGGGTCGGTCTCCGCCCGGTTGACGCCCTTGAAGAGCACCCGTTTCCCGTTGACCAGCAGCTGTTTGTCGCGGATCTCGATCTCGCGGAACCCGACCGTCTCACTGGTGATGTGCGTGACGCGGCCGTCGGGCGCTGTCAGCGTGAGGACGGCCGTGTACAGGTTCGGCGTCTCATCTGTCCACTTCGCCGGATTGCGGACGGGCAGGCTCAACGCGGTCTTGCCGCCCGCCTCCACCTCGCCGCTCGCGGTCCCGACCTCCTTGCCCGCCGCGTCACGCAGGCTCAGCCCGACACGATGCTTGCCCGTGGTCCCGCCGGGTTTGGTGGCGACCTCGACCGCGGCCTTGAGGGTGGCGTCGGTGTAGGTCGCGTCGAGGTCGGTCGTCAGCCCGACGTCCTGGATGAACGTCCCTGGCGTCGAATGCAGGGTCACCGAGCGGAAGATGCCCGAGTATCGCCACTGGTCGACGTCCTCCAGGTAAGCGCCCGCGCTCCAGCGGTGCACCTGCACGGCGATCCGGTTCGGGCCAGCGCGCAGCGCGGAGGAGATGTCGAACTCCGCCGGCGTGTAGCCGCCCTGGTCGTAGCCGATGTACTTCCCGTTGACCCAGACGAAGTACGCCGACGTGACACCCTCGAAGCGCAGGAAGGTCTCGCGTTCCGTCCAGTCCGCGGGCAGGGTGAAGTCGCGGACGTAGGCCCCGGTCGGGTTGACGTCACGCGGGACGCGCGGCGGGTCGTCGGGCTGGATCTCGGTGGCGATGTTGCGGAAGATCGGGTGGTCCAGACCGTCCGTCTGCCAGGTGTGCGGGACGGACACTTCGCGCCAGCGCGACGCGTCGTAGCCGTCCTCGTGGAATCCAGGCGGGACCTGCGACGGGTTGTCCGCCATCGCGATCCGCCACTTGCCGTCGAGCGACTGGGTGTACGGACTGCGTTCGTCCCGGCGAGCCGCGGCGGAGATGTCGGCGTAGGGACGAAGGAAGGCGTGCGGTGGCTCCTGGCCTTCGGCGACTTTACGTGGATCGTCGAGATAGGACTGGACGTCGGCGGCCGCCGGAGTGACGGCCGCTACGAGGGTCCCGGCGAGCATCGCCAGGACCACGACGATGGGGCGTGTTCGCAGCACTGCGTTCAACCTCCCAGAGAGTTCAGCTGAGCCGGAAGCTGACCCGTTGACGATCCCGCACCGCGGTACCGGGGCGGAAGACCAAGATCCTTCCCTTGTCGTGGGCCAAATAGGTGGCAGGTTCGCCCGCGAGGCGGAACGACACCGCCAGCCGGTCGGAAAGACCAGGCACCTGGGTGAAACTCGCCGCCCGGCCGTACGCGTCGCTCTCCTCGTACGGATCGATCCGCACGGTCGCCGGGTCCACGACCCGGACGTACCGGTCCGGGAAGTTCACCGACTGCAGTGCGACGGTTCCCGCTCCACGGAACCCCGCGACGATCCGGAACTGCGAGTCGGCGAGCTCGCGGACGTTGGCATCGGCGGTCAGCCGGTACTCGTAGTGCCGCACGTACAACGCCGGATCGTCCAACGGGGACAGTCGCACGCAGGTGCCGCCTTTGCCCACGGGGACACCGAAGCTCGGCGTGCCGTCGACGTTCCAGTACAGCCGCTGGACTCTCGTGTGCCGGTTCGGGTCGTACAGCGGATCGCCGGTGATGTCGCGGTAGTCGCGGGCGTGGTACACGAGCACGTCGGACCCGTCCTCGGCGACGGTGAAGGAATTGTGCCCCGGCCCGTACTGCCGGGTGGCCTCGTTCGTGGTGAACACCGGCTGCGGTGACTTCGTCCACGAACGCGGGTCGAGCAGGTCCGAACGCTCGTCCGCGGTGAGCAACCCCATGCAGTAGCGGGCGTCGGTGGCGCTCGCCGAGTAGGTCATGAACACCCGCCCGTTGCGGATGAGCACCGCCGGCCCCTCATTGACCTTGAAGCCCTGGATCTCCCAAGGCAGGGTCGGCACCGCGAGCCGGACGGGATCGCCTTTGAGGGCCAGCGGCGAGGCCATCTCGGCGAGGTACAGGTTGCTGTTGGTCGCGATCCCGGGTTCGCTCTGCGCCCAGGCGAAGTACCGTTTGCCGCGATGCTCGAACGTCGTCGAATCGAGCGTGAAGGTGTCCCATTTGGTCACCATCTGCCCGCGCAGCACCCACGTGCCCGCCCGCGGATCGTCCGAAGTGGACTCCAGCACGTAGGTCCGGATGCGGAACACGTCGTCGGAGTCACCCGCGGCGAAGTACACGTACCAGCGCCCGTCGATCCGGTGCAGTTCCGGCGCCCAGATGTGACCGCCCATCTTCCCCGACGACGGACGTCGCCAGATCGTCGTCTCCCTGGCGGTGGCCAGGCCGTCGATCGTGGCGGCGCCACGCACGACGATGCGGTCGTACTCCGGCACCGAACCGGTCAGGTAGTACATCCCGTTCACCGGCCGGGTGATGAACGGGTCGGCCCGCTGCTCGACCAGCGGATTCCGGGTGGTCAACGACGCGGGAGCGGCCTCGGCGGCTTGGGCCGTACCCGGCACCAGGCTGCTGACGGCGGTGACGGCCAGGAGCCCGCCTCCGGCTTTGAACAGGTCACGACGGTCGATGGTCATGGTCATCCCCTCACTCGGGCCGGGAACCGCAGGAAGGTCACGGAGTTCGGTGGGAAGGTGTAGGTGAAGGTGTTCGACACCCCGGAGAACCGTGATTCGCGTGGCGCGATCGGCGTGCTGAAAGCGGTGTTGACGTCGTCCGGCGAGCCTTGGAGCGTCGTCACGCGGGCGGTGGAACCCGGCTGGACGCGGGTGCCGAGATCGACCCGGGTGCGGGCGGCGGCGGCCTGGGCGTTGACGACCTTGACCACGTGTTCGCCGGTCTTGACGTCGCGGGTGACGACCTGGCGGAACGGTTCGGCGACCTTGTCGTCGGTGAACGAGCCCCACTTCTGTCCGTCGAGGAACAGCGTCACCTGACGGCCGCGGACCTCGACCCGCAGGTCGTACTGTCTGCCGGTCTCGATCTTGGTGTCGTTCTGGAGCAGGGTCGATTTGCCCCCGCCTTCGGTCTTCTCGACGGCGGAGACGGTGTTGTTCCAGCCGCCGAGGTTCCACCAGTAGTTGTTGCCGGTGTCCTTGACGCCGAACGCGACCAGGAAGCCTTCCCTGCCACCGGTCTTGGTCGCCTTCACCGAGAAGTCGTAGTTGCTCCACGAGGGATCACCCGCGGTCACCAGGGTGTTCTCGGCGGCCTGGTCCGACTGGACGTAGGCCCCGTTCGACACCGCCCACGAACCCCGTCCGGCCACCTTCGACCAGCGCGAGTCGTCGCCGGAGAAGTCGTCCGAGAACAGCTGCGCCCCGTCGGCCGACGTGACCTTGACGTCGTCGTAGGCCGCGCTCGTCGCCCAGGTCGACAGTCCGATCGCGCCCGAGATCGGCGCGACGGTGGCAGGCGTGGCCGACGCCTTGCTCGGGACGACGTGGTCACCGACGTTGGTCATGAACAGCTTCTGCGTCTCGTAGCTGGCCGACCCCCACGAACGCTGGTTGTCGAACCAGATCATGTCCGGTTTCCACTGCACGTAATCGGTGTTCGCCAGTAGCGGCGCGTACGACGCGAGCTTGACGACGTCGGCGTTCCGCTCCAGCCCGGTCATGTACGCGGCTTCGGCCAGCGCGTTGCCGAACTTGTTGTCCAGCGAGGCGTACTCGCCGAGGAACACCTTCGGGCCGTTGCGGTCATAGGTGTCGTAGCGCTGGTTGTTCTGGAGGAACCACTGCGGGCTGTTGTAGTAATGCTCGTCGACCATCGAGACCTTCGCGTTCCGGTTCAGGTCCCAGAGCCGGTCGAACGTCGTGCCGGTGTCGTCCGGCCCCGAGTTGCTGATCACCGTGATCCCCGGATACTTCGCCGCGATCGCCTTGCGGAACTCGGTGAAGCGGGCGAAGAACTCGTCGGGCAGGTTCTCCTCGTTGCCCACGCCGACATGCGTCAGGTTGAACGGCGCCGGATGCCCCATCTCGGCCCGCTTCTTGCCCCAGGTCGAGGTGACCGGGCCGTTGGCGAACTCGATCAGGTCGAGCGTGTCCTGGATGTGCCGCCGCAGCAGCGCCGGGTCGTCGGTCGCCTTGTTCTGCCCGCAGCCGGTGACCAGCGCCGGCACCACCGGCAGCGGCATCGCGCCGATGTCCTCGGAGAACTGGAAGTACTCGTAGTAGCCGATGCCGTAGGACTGGTTGTAGCCCCAGAAGTTCGCGTTCGTGGCCCGCTGCTCGACCGGGCCGATGGTGTCCTTCCACTGGTACGAACGTTTCCGTTCCCAGTTCGGCGCCTCGTAACCCTGGTGGCTGCCGGTGTTGACGAGGCAGCCGCCGGGGAAGCGCACGAAACCGGGCTTCAGCGCGGCGATCTTCTCCGCCAGGTCCGCCCGCATGCCGTTCGGCCGGTTCTTGTAGGTGTCGCGCGGGAACAGCGACACCATGTCCAGCCGCAGCGTGCCACCGCCGGACGCGGTCAGCGCGAGCCTGCCGAGCGCGCTCGACTCCCGCGCCCGGACACTGCCGGTGTACTTCACCCAGCCGTCGCCGCGGACCTGCACCCGCAGCGGATCGGCGAGCGCCTTGCCCGCCGGATCGGTGACGGCCACCGTCAGCGGAGTGCCCGCCGCCCGATCGGTCCTGGCGAACACCGAGAAGTCGTACTGCTTGCCCTTCTCGACCCGGATGCCCGAGTTGTAGCCGGAGTTCGCGACGCCGTATTCGCCACCGGCGAGGTCGAGCTTGAGATAGCGGCGGTTCCGTTCGTTGAGCCGCCGGTCGTCGTCGGCCACCGTCGCCGTGCCGGTGCCCCCGTTGAGTGAGGTGGGCGCCCACGACGTCAACGGTGTGTACGACGCGTTGTCGGCCTTGTCGTACTCGAAGGAGCGGTTCTGCACGAGTTCGGCGTACAGCCCGCCGTCCGCGGCACGGTTGATGTCCTCGAAGAAGACGCCGTACATCGAACGGTCGATCGTGGCACCACGTCCCGCCGCGTCCACGGCGAGGCTGTAGTCGGTCGTCGGTGTCTGGCCCGAAGCGGTCTGAGCGGGCACGAGGACGCCGGCGGCGATGGTCAGGGACAGCACACTTATCCGGATGGACTTGCTGCGCACAGCACTTCCTTTCGCTTCTTTGCGAGGAAACCGGGGGTGAGGCGTGAGCGGCGGCGTTGCGAAAGCCACTTTCGCAACGTTGAAGGTTGCGAAAGTGGCTTTCGCAACGTGTCCAGTGGGGCCACGACCGGGGGGGCATCGGAGCGGACGGCTGGGCGGATGTCCTGAAAGCCACTTTCAGGACATCCGACGTCGCGAACGTGGCTTTCGCGACGCACCCCCGACCGCGCACACCTTCAGGCGGCGGTGCGGGCCCGCCGTTTGGTCCAGATGTCGTAGGCGACGGCGGCGAGCAGCACGAATCCCTTGACCAGGTTCACGCTCTCGGTCGGCGCGCCGATGAGGGACATGCCGTTGTTGATCACGCCCATGATCAGGCCGCCGGTGATCGCGCCGACCACCTTGCCGACGCCGCCCTGCACCGCGGCGCCGCCGATGAACGCCGCGGCGATCGCGTCGAGTTCGAACATGTTGCCCGCGGTCGGCCCGGCCTGGTTCAGCCGTCCGGCCACGATGATGCCGGCGAGCGCGGACAGCACGCCCATGTTGACGAAGATCCAGAACGTCACGGATTTGACCTTCACTCCGGACAGCGTCGCTGCCTGGAGGTTCCCGCCGATGGCGTAGATGTGGCGGCCGAACACCGCCCGCGTCGTCACCAGCGAGTAGCCGATCACCAGCACGGACAGCAGGATCAGCACCCACGGCAGGTTCTTGTACCGCGCCAGCTGCACCACCACGAACAGCACGACGGCGGCCGCCGCGACGATCTTCAGCAGGAACATCGGCAGCGGGTCCACCTCCTGCAGGTAGTTCAGCCGGGCCGTCCGCTTGCGCCACCGCGAGACGACGGCGCCCGCGATGGCGAGTGCGCCCACCAGGAGGCTGACCACGTCGGCGCCGCCGAGCGGGCCGAGCCCGATGTTGCCGAGGTAGCCACCGGTGAACCCGTTCGCCAGCGTCCGCACCTCGTCCGGGAACGGACCGATGCCCTGGTTCCCGAGCACGGTCAGGGTGAGGGCGCGGAAGATCAGCATTCCCGCCAGCGTCACGATGAACGCGGGGATGCCGAAGTAGGCGACCCAATACCCTTGCCACGCCCCGATCACCGCGCCGACGGCCAGCGTGATCAGCAGCGCGAGCGGCCACGCCATGCCCACGTTCACCATCAGCACGGCCGAGATCGCGCCGGTCAGCGCCACCACGGAACCGACCGACAGGTCGATGTGCCCGGCGATGATGATCAGGATCATGCCGATCGCGAGGATCAGCACGTACGAGTTCTGCACGATCAGGTTCGAGATGTTCTGCGGTTCCAGCAGCGCGCCGCCGGTGAGGATCGAGAACAACACGACGATCAGCGCGAACGCGACGTAGATGCCGCTCTCGCGCGGGTTGAACGAGATCCGGCGCGGCGCCCTGGCCGGTGCGGCTCCCTGCTGGTCACCGACACCGGTGACGGTGTCGGCGGAGGCGGTGCTCATGTCTTACTCCTGTTCCCTGGTCATCGCCCGCATGAGGACCTCTTGGGTGGCCTCGGCCCGGCCGACCTCACCGGTGATCCGGCCCGCCGACAGCGTGTAGATCCGGTCGCACAGACCGAGCAGCTCCGGCAGCTCGGACGAGATGACCAGGACGGCCTTCCCCTCGTCGGCGAGCCGGTTGACGATCGTGTAGATCTCGTACTTCGCGCCGACGTCGATGCCGCGGGTGGGCTCGTCGAGGATCAGCACGTCCGGATCGGTGAGGATCCACTTGGACAGCACGACCTTCTGCTGGTTGCCGCCGGAGAGCGTGCCGGTCACGCTGCGCACGTCCGGTGCCTTGATGTTCATGCTCTTGCGGAATTCCTCCGCGACACGATGTTCTTCGTTCTCGTCCACCCAGCCGCGCCGGGCGAGTTTGCCCAGCGCCGCGCCGGAGATGTTGCGCTGGATGTCCTCGATGAGGTTGAGCCCGTAGCGTTTGCGGTCTTCGGTGGCGTACGCGATCCCGTTGGCGACGGCGTCGCCGACCGTGCGCACCTCGATCTCCTTGCCGTCCTTGATCAGGCGTCCGGAGATGTCCTTGCCGTACGAGCGGCCGAACACGCTCATCGCGAGCTCTGTCCGTCCGGCGCCCATCAGCCCGGCCAGTCCGACGATCTCGCCGCGCCGCAACGTCAGGCTCGCGCCGTCCACGACGACCCGGCCGTGTTGCGTCGGGCTGTGCACGGTCCAGTCCTCGATCCGGAGGACCTCGTCGCCGATCCGCGGTTCCCTCGGCGGGAACCGGTTCTCCAGCTTCCGGCCGACCATCCCGGCGATGATCCGGTCTTCGGTCACCGTGCTCGCGTCGAGCGTCTCGATCGTCCTGCCGTCCCGCAGGATGGTGATCGAGTCGGCGATCGCGGCGATCTCGTTGAGCTTGTGCGAGATCAGGACGCAGGTGACGCCGTCGTCGCGCAGGCCGCGCAGCAATTCGAGCAGATGCGCCGAATCGTCGTCGTTCAGCGCCGCCGTCGGCTCGTCCAGGATCAGCAGTTTGACCTCTTTGGACAGTGCCTTGGCGATCTCGACCAGCTGCTGTTTGCCCACACCGATGTCGAGCACCGGCGTCACCGGGTTCTCCCGCAGGCCGACGCGCCGCAGCAGCTCGCCCGCCTCGGCGTTGGTCCGGTTCCAGTCGATCAGCCCGCCGCGTGCCTTCTCGTTGCCGAGGAAGATGTTCTCCGCGATGGACAGCTGCTGACACAGCGCGAGTTCCTGGTGGATGATCACGATGCCGCGGCGTTCGCTGTCGCGGATCGCGGAGAACGCGCACGGCTCGCCGTCGAAGACGATCTCGCCGTCGTACGAGCCGTGCGCGTAGACGCCCGAGAGCACCTTCATCAGCGTGGACTTGCCCGCGCCGTTCTCGCCGCAGATCGCGTGGATCTCTCCCCGGCGCACCGACAGGTTGACGTCCTGCAGCGCCTTGACGCCGGGGAAGGTCTTGGTGATCCCCCGCATCCGAAGGATTTCGTCGGTCACGTCGCTACCTCAGCTGTTCCGCTTTGTAGTAGCCCGAGTCGATGAGTTCCTTCTGGTAGTTCCCCTTGTTGAGGATCACCGACTCCAGCAGGAACGCCGGGACGACCTTCTGGCCGTTGTTGTAGTCGGTGGTGTTGTTGGTCTCGGCCTTGCCGCCCTTGAGCACCGCGTCGGCCATCTTGACCGTGGTCTCGGCGAGTTTGCGGGTGTCCTTGAAGATCGTCGAGTACTGCTCGCCCGCGATGATCGACTTCACCGACGCGACCTCGGCGTCCTGGCCGGTGACCACGGGGTACGGCTGGCCCGGGGTGCCGTAGCCGTTGCTCTTCAGCGCCGAGAGGATGCCGATCGAGAGCCCGTCGTACGGCGAGAGCACGCCGTGCACCTTGTCGCCGGAGCTGTAGGTCTTGGTCAGCAGGTCTTCCATCCGCCGCTGCGCGGTCGCCGCCTGCCAGCGCAGGATCGCCGCGACGTTGAACGCGGTCTGGCCGCTCTTGACGACCAGCGTCCCGTTGTCGAGGTACGGCTTCAGCACCGACATGGCACCGTTGAAGAAGAACGTCGCGTTGTTGTCGTCCGGCGAACCGGCGAAGAGCTCGACGTTGAACGGTCCCTTGCCCTCACCGGGCGAACCGTCCTCCTTGAGCACCTTGAGCCCGGTGAGCAGCGACGTAGCTTGCTGCACACCGACCTTGAAGTTGTCGAAGGTCGCGTAGTAGTCGACGTTCGGGGTGTTGCGGATCAGCCGGTCGTAGGCGATGACCGGGATCTTCTTGTCCGCGGCCTCCTGCAGCTGGGTGGTGATCGCGGTGCCGTCGATCGAGGCGATCACGAGCAGCTTCGCGCCCTTGGTGATCTGGTTCTCGATCTGGTTCACCTGGGTGGGGATGTCGTCCTCGGCGTACTGCAGGTCGACCTGGTAGCCCAGCTTCTCCAGCGCCGCCTTGATGTTGTCGCCGTCGTGGATCCACCGCTCCGACGATTTGGTCGGCATGGTGACGCCGACGAGGCCGCCGGCGGCACCGCTCGCGGCCGCCTGCTGATCGACGGTCTTCTCACTCGAACCGCAGGCCGTGAGCGCGGCACCGAGGCCGACCGCCACGGCCAAAGTGGCCAGTTTCGTGAACTTCATTGTTCCTTCTCTCCGGTGGGGACCGATCAGAATCCTTGTGCGAGCCGGTAGTAGGCCTGGTTCCAGCGCATCCGGTCGGCGATCGAGGCGGGGGTCGTGGCCTGGTCGATCACCAGCAGCTCGACGTCGAGCATGGTGGCGAAATCCCGGATCGATTCGGCGCCGACGGCCTGCGTGAGCACCGTGTGGTGCGGCCCACCCGCGGTGATCCACGCTTCGGCGGACGTCGCCAGCGACGGCGCCGGCTTCCACACCGCACGCGCGACCGGCAGGTTCGGCAGCGGTTCGTCCGGCGCGACGACCTCGACCTCGTTGGCCACCAGGCGGAACCGGTCGCCGAGGTCGGCGAGGCCGATCACGACGGCGTCACCGGCGGCGGCGTCGAACACCAGCCGGACGGGATCCTCGCGGCCGCCGATACCGAGCGGGTGGATCTCGCACGAAGGCTTGGCGGCGGCGATGGTCGGGCAGACCTCGAGCATGTGCGCGCCGAGGATCTTCGGTTCGCCGGGTCCGAAGTGGTAGGTGTAGTCCTCCATGAAGGACGTTCCCCGCTCGGAGTCGCGGCCCATCGCCTTCACCGCGGTCAGCAGCGCGGACGTCTTCCAGTCCCCCTCGCCGCCGAAGCCGTAGCCGTCGGCCATCAGCCGCTGCACCGCGAGCCCCGGGAGCTGCCGCAGTCCGCCGAGATCCTCGAAGTTCGTGGTGAACGCGCCGAAACCGCCGTCCGTCAGGAACGTGCGGAGCCCCTTCTCGATCCGGGCCGCGTAGCGCAGCGACTCGTGCCGCTCCCCCGCCTTGGTCAGCTCGGGCGCGAGCGCGTACGTCTCGGCGTATTCCTCGACGAGCGTGTCGACCTCGGTGTCGGGCACCGCGTCGACCAGCGCGACCAGTTCGTTGACGCCGTAGGTGTTCACCGAGACGCCGAACTTCAGTTCCGCCTCGACCTTGTCCCCGTCGGTGACCGCGACGTCGCGCATGTTGTCACCGAACCGCGCGAGCTTGAGCGAGCCGATCGTCTGGCGGCCGACCGCCGCGCGGACCCACGCGTCGATCCGGTCGGCGACCGACGGATCCGCCGCGTGCCCGGCGACGGTCTTGCGCGGCACGCCGAGCCGGGTCTGGATGTAGCCGAACTCGCGGTCGCCGTGCGCGGCCTGGTTCAGGTTCATGAAGTCCATGTCGATGGACTGCCACGGCAGTGCCTCGTTGAGCTGGGTGTGCAGATGCAGCAAGGGTTTCCGCAGCGCGTCGAGCCCGGAGATCCACATCTTCGCCGGCGAGAACGTGTGCATCCACGCGATCACGCCGACACAGGCGTCGTCCGCGTTCGCCTCGAGCATCACGCGCCGGATCGCCGACGGTTCGGTCAGCACCGGCTTCGCGACGATCCCGGCCGAGATCCGGCCGGTGTCGGCCAGCATCCGCTGGATCTGCAACGACTGGCCCGCGACCTGTTCGAGGGTTTCCTCGCCGTACAGCGCCTGGCTCCCGGTGAGGAACCAGACCTCGGTCTTCCGCTGTGTGCTCACTTCTCTCCCTGCTGGCCGTAGACGTTCTGGTAGCGCGCGTAGAGCCGGTCCACGTCCTGTTCGGACAGTGGTTCCGGGGTTCCCAGCGCGGAAGCGATGTGGACGGTCTTCGCGACGTCCTCGACCATCACCGCGGCCTTGACCGCGTCCCGTGCGGTGCGGCCGACGGTGAACGGGCCGTGGTTGCGCATCAGCACCGCGGGCGAGCGGCTGGACCGCAGCGTCTCGACGATGCCCCGGCCGATCGAGTCGTCACCGATCAGCGCGAACGGTCCGACCGGGATCTCGCCACCGAACTCGTCCGCGATCATCGTGAGCACGCACGGGATGGGCTCCCCGCGCGCCGCCCAGGCGGTGGCGTAGGTCGAATGCGTGTGGACGACGCCGCCGACCTCGGGCATGTGCCGGTAGACGTAGGCGTGCGCGGCCGTGTCCGAAGACGGCGCCAGGTCGCCGTGGACGACTTCGCCGTACAGGTCGGTGACGACCATGGTGTCGGCGGTCAGGTCGCCGTAGGACACCCCGGACGGTTTGATCACCATCAGGTCGTGCCCGGGGACACGTGCCGACACGTTGCCCGCGGTCCAGATGACCAGTTCGTAGCGGGTCAGCTCGCTGTGCAGCCGCGCGACGGTGTCCCGCAGTTCTTCGAAGGTGTCCGTGATCTCCACGGCGAGGCTCATCGGTGCTGTCCTTTCCTGGCGGCGCGGCGGCGGGCGGCGAGCCGGTGCATGACGTCGTTGGTCCCGCGGCCGAAGTAGTCGTGCAGCTCGGCGTACTCGGCGTAGAGGTCGTCGTAGGCCTTCACGTTCTCGGCGATCGGACGGTGGACCGCGCGGCGGACCGAGCCCATCGCGAGCGCGGCGGCCGGGACGTCCGGATGCGCTCCGGCCGCGACGGCGGCGTGGATCGCGGAGCCCAGCGCGGGACTCTGCGCGGATCCCGCCACCGAAAGCGGCAGGTTCGTGACGTCGGCGTAGATCTGCATCAGCAGCGGGTTCTTGACCAGGCCGCCGGCGACGATCAGTTCGGTGACCGGCACCCCGGCGCGGTCGAAGGTCTCGATGATCGTCCTGGTGCCGAACGCGGTCGCTTCCAGCAGCGCGCGGTAGGTGTCCTCGGCGCGGGTCGCGAGCGTCTGCCCGACGACGACGCCGGACAGTTCGTGGTCGACCAGCACCGACCGGTTCCCGCTGTGCCAGTCGAGCGCGACGAGACCGTGTTCACCGATCTCCTGCGTCGCGGCGAGCCGGGTGAGCAGCTCGTGGACGGAGATCCCTGCTTCCCTGGCATCGTCCACATAGGACGCCGGGACGCCGTGTTCGACGAACCACGCGAAGATGTCGCCGACGCCGCTCTGCCCTGCCTCGTAACCCCATCGCCCGGAAACGATCCCGCCGTCGACGACGCCGCACATCCCCGGCACCTCGCGCAGTTCGGCGCCGTTCATCACGTGACAGGTCGAGGTGCCCATGATCGCGACCATCTGCCCCGGCTCCACCGCCTGGACGGCGGGCGCGGTGACATGCGCGTCGACGTTGCCGACAGCGACGGCGATCCCTTCCGGCAGCCCGGTCCATTCCGCCGCCTGGGCGCTCAGGCTTCCCGCCTTCGCGCCGAGAGCGCCCAGGGGGTGCATGAGCTTGTCGTCCACGAAGGACCCGAAGCCGGGCGCGAGCTCCTCCAGGAACTCGGCGCTCGGGTAGCGGCCGTCCTGGAGGATGCCCTTGTACCCGGCGGTGCACGCGTTGCGCACGTACGTCCCGGTGAGCTGCCAGACGATCCAGTCGGCGAGTTCGACCCAGTGCCGCATCCGGTCGTAGACCTCGGGCGCCTCTTCGAAGACCTCCAGCGCCTTGGCGAACTCCCACTCCGAAGAGATCAGCCCGCCATAGCGCGGAAGCCAGGACTCGCCGCGCTTGCGCGCCAGCGCGTTGATCCGGTCCGCCTGCGGCTGCGCGGAATGGTGCCGCCACAGCTTCACGTAGGCGTGCGGATTCCCGGTGAACTCGGGCAGCTCGCACAGCGGCGTGCCCTGGGCGGTGGTCGGCACCATCGTGCAGGCGGTGAAGTCGGTGCCGATGCCGATCACGTCGGCGGGATCCGCCCCGGCGGCGCGGATGGCTTCCGGCACGGCGGTGCGGAGGACGTCGACGTAGTCCGACGGCACCTGCAGCGCCCAGTCCGGCGGCAGACCGTGGCCGGTCTGCGGCAGGATCCGGTCGATCACGCCGTGGCGGTACTCCGAAACCGCGCTGCCCAGTTCCGCGCCGTCGCGGACGCGGACCACGACGGCCCGGCCGGACAGCGTCCCGAAGTCGACGCCGACGACCAGCGGCTCCCCTGTACTCACTTCTTCTCCCGCATTGTTAGCGTTCACATTTCTGGTCGAAAACCACGATCACGCGTGTTCGAAGCCGTAACTCACGTGATTGAAGCCGTAACTCGCGTGTCTCCAGGCGATCCGGCTCCAATCACGCGAGTTACGCCTTTGATCACGCGAGTGACGTCATGGGGCTCGCCTGCCGACGAGGCGTTGCAGGACGATGAAGGCGAACAGCAGCGCGCCGGTGATGATCGAGGTCCACCAGGAGTTCAGCGTGCCGTCGAAGGTGATCAGGGTCTGGATGATGCCCAGCACCATGATCCCGAGCACCGTCCCGAGGACGTAGCCGGAGCCGCCGGTGAGCAACGTGCCCCCGATGACGACGGCCGCGATCGCGGTCAGTTCCAGCCCGACGCCGTTGAGCGGATCGCCGGAGGACTTGTACAGCACCAGAAGGAGACCGCCGAGCGCGGAACAGAACCCGCTGAGCGTGTAGACCGAGATCCGCGTGCGGCCGACGTTCAGGCCCATCAGCAGCGCCGACTTCGGGTTCCCGCCGATCGCGTACACCGTCCGGCCGAACCGCGTTCCGTAAAGGACGTACGCGGCGGCGGCGACCACGACCAGCGCGACGACCACACCGATCGAGATGTGCAGCTCCCCGCCGAGCGGAATCTGCGTCTGCGCGAGGCTCGCGACCGTCGGGTCGTCGATCGAGTACGCCTGGGTGCTGATCGTGTAGCAGAGCCCCCTGGCGAAGAACATCCCGATCAGGGTGGCGATGAACGGCTGGATCTCGAAGACCTGGATCAGCACGCCCATCCCGAAGCCCAGCGCCGCGCCGATCGCCAGTACCGCGGGGATCACCGCGAAAACCGGCCAGCCCTGGTTCTGCAGCAGGTCGGCGGAGACCACAGTGGACAGCGCCACGACAGAACCGACCGACAGGTCGATCCCGCCGGTGAGGATCACGAACGTCATCCCGACGGCGACGACCAGCAGGAACGCGTTGTTGATGAACAGGTCGAGCACGACCTGTCCGGAGCCGAACGCCGTGTAGCTCGACGCGCCGTAGATGTAGGCGGCGATGAGCATCGCCATCGTCGCCAGGATCGGCAGATGCCGCTGCCTCGGCCGATAGCCCTTGATGCGGTCGAGTGTGGTCATACCCCGGCCTCCACCTTCTCCGGCACGACGGCGGCAGACGGCGGGGCCGTCTTTCGCCGCCTCGCGAGCTTCTTGCGGAACACCGGCGACTGCAGCAGGCAGACCGCCAGCACGACCACGGCCTTGAACAGCATGATCGCCTGCGGTGCGATCCCGAGCGCGTAGACGGTGGTCGTCAACGTCTGGATGAGCAGCGCGCCGATCACCGATCCGGTGAGCGAGAACCGGCCACCGGTCAGCAGCGTCCCGCCGATGACGACGGCGAGGATCGCGTCCAGTTCGATGAACTGCCCGGCGTTGTTGCCGTCGGCGCTGTGCACGTTCGCGCTGATCATCAGTCCGGCGATGCCGGCGCAGAGCGCGCAGAAGACATAGGTGAGCCAGATCAGCCGGGCCGAGCGGAGCCCGGCGAGCCTGCCGGCCTCCGGGTTGCCGCCCACCGATTCGACCAGCAGCCCCAGCGCCGACCGGCGGACCAGCACCGCGGCGATGGCGAACACCGCCAGCGCGATGAGGATCGCGCTGGGCAGGCCGAAGGTGAACCCGCTGCCGATCCACTCGTACGGATGGGAATTGACGGTGATGATCTGACCGCCGGTGATCAGCTGGGCGATACCGCGGCCCGCGACCATGAGGATCAGCGTCGCGATGATCGGCTGGATGCCCAGGACCGCGACGAGCCAGCCGTTCCACACCCCGAGCGCGAGGGCCAGTCCCAGCGCCATCCCGACCGCGGCGAGCGTCCCGCCGAGGCTGTTCTGGTCGCCCAGTCCGCTGATGTGCAGGCAGGCCAGCGCGCCGCTGATCGCGACGACCGCCCCGACGGAGAGGTCGATCCCCCGCGTCGCCACCACCAGCGTCATGCCGATCGCGATGAGGATCAGCGGGGCGCCGTTCTTCAGGATGTCGATCAGGTTCCCGTAGAGGTGCCCGTCGCGGAATTCGATCGCGAAGAACGCCGGATGGACGATGAGGTCGCCGAGCAGCAGCGCCAGCAGCGCGACGACGGGCCAGAACAGACGATGCTTGGTCATCGTGCGACTCCTTCGGCCATCGTCGCCATGACGCGGTCCGCGGTCAGCGATTCGTTGTCCAGTACGGCGACCACCGCGCGGTCGCGCAGCACGACGACTCGGTGGCTCAACCGCAGCACCTCCTCGAGTTCGGCGGAGATGAACACGACGGCCATCCCCTCGCTCGAAAGCCGGGCGACCAGCCGCTGGATCTCGGTCTTGGCCCCGATGTCGATACCGCGCGTCGGCTCGTCGAGGATCAGCAGCCGGGGTTCGGTGATGAGCCACCTCGCCAGCAGCACCTTCTGCTGGTTGCCGCCGCTCAGGTCGCCGACCTTCGCTTCCGCGTTCGCGGGCCGGATGTCGAGCATCTCGATGTAGCGCTCGGCGATCTCGTCCTGCCGCCGCCGCGGGATCGGCCGCGCCCAGCCCCGCGAGGCCTGCAACGCGAGCACGATGTTCTCGCGCACGGTGAGTTCCTCGACGAGTCCTTCGGTCTTGCGGTTCTCCGAACAGAACGCGATCCGGTGGTCGAGTCCGGTCCGCGGCGTCTTCAGCGACACCTGCTCACCGTCGATCCGCACGGAACCGCTGTCCGCGTGATCGGCGCCGAACAGCAACCGCGCCAGCTCGGTGCGACCCGAACCGAGCAGCCCGGCGAGGCCGACGACCTCGCCCGCCCGGATGTCGAGCGAGAACGGCGCGACACCGCCCTTGCGGCCGACGTCGCCCGCTTCGAGGAACACCGGCGCGCCGGCGAGGTCGGATCGGCTGTGACCCGCGTCCTCGATGTCTTCGAGTGCTTCGAGTTCCTTGCCGATCATCCTGGTGACCAGGTCGACCGGGGTGATCTCCTCGGTGCGGTACTCGCCGATCAGCTTCCCGTTGCGCAGCACCGTCATCCGGTCCGCGACGGCGAAGACCTGCTCGATGAAATGGGAGACGAACAGGATCGCCATCCCCTGGTCCCGCAGCGAACGCACCACGTTCAGCAGCTGCTCGACCTCACCGGCGTCCAAACTGGACGTCGGTTCGTCGAGCACGAGGACACGCGCGTCGACGTCGAGCGCCCTGGCGATCGCGACCAGTTGCTGCACCGCGATCGAGCAGCTGCTCAGCTCGGCCGAAACGTCCACTTCGACGTCCAGCCTGGCCAGCAGCGCGGCCGCCCGGCGGCGCGTCTCACGCCAGTCGATGCGGCCGCGCCTTCGCGGCTCCTTGCCGAGGCAGATGTTCTCCGCCACCGAAAGGTTCGGGCAGAGGTTCACTTCCTGGTAGACGGTGCTCACGCCGGAGCGCTGTGCTTCTCCCGGGCCGCTGAACGCGACCGGGGAGCCGTCGAGTTCGATCGTGCCCGCGTCCACCCCGTGAACGCCGGTGAGCACCTTGATCAGGGTGGACTTGCCTGCGCCGTTCTCACCCATCAGTGCGTGCACTTCGCCGGGGAACATCCGGAAGGAAACCTCGTCGAGGGCGACCACGCCGGGAAATTCCTTCCGGATATGACTCATCCGCAGGATCGCAGGGGGTTCTGTCATCGCTGACCTTGTTCTCGGGGGGGGACGCGGGTCCGGGATCAGTACTGGCGTTGCGGCAGGGCGGCCTTCGCGGCGGCCTGGTCGAATTCGGTCTCGGTGGTCTCGATGCGCGGGGGCACCTGCTCACCGGCGGCGACCTTCTTCACCAGGTCCATCAGCTGCGGCCCGAGCAGCGGGTTGCACTCGACGACGTGGTTGATCTTGCCGTCGGCCAGTGCCTGCAGGGCGTCGCGGACACCGTCGACCGAGACGATCTTGATGTCCTTGCCGGGGACCTTCCCGGCCGCCTCGATCGCCTCGATGGCGCCGAGGGCCATGTCGTCGTTGTGCGCGTACAGCACGTCGATCTTGGGCTGGGACTTCAGGAAGGCCTCCATGACCTCCTTGCCCTTCGCGCGGGTGAACTCACCGGTCTGCGACGCGACGACCTTGAGCTTCGGGTTCGACGAGATGACGTCGGCGAAACCCTTCTTGCGGTCGTTCGCCGGCGCGGAACCGGTGGTGCCCTGCAGTTCCACGATGCTGACGTCGCCCGCCGCCGAGCCGAACTCCTTGGCCAGCCACTCGCCCGCCTTCCTGCCCTCGGCGACGAAGTCCGAACCGAGGAAGGTCTTGTACAGCGACTTGTCCGGCGAGTCGACGGCCCGGTCGGTCAGGATCACCGGGATGTTCGCCGCCTTCGCCTCCTTGAGCACGGTGTCCCAGCCGGATTCCACGACCGGCGAGAAGGCGATCACCTTCACCTTCTGCTGGATGTAGGACCGGATCGCGGCGATCTGGTTCTCCTGCTTCTGCTGCGCGTCGGAGAACTTCAGCTCGATCCCGGCCGCCTTCGCGGACTCCTGGATCGACTTCGTGTTCGCCGTGCGCCAGCCGCTCTCCGCGCCCACCTGGGCGAAGCCGAGGGTGAGGGCGCCGCCGCCACCCGCTCCGCCGCCACCGCCGCACGCGGAGAGCAGGAGCAGCCCGGCCACTCCGGCCACGATCGCCGTCCACGGTTTTCTTGCCACATCGACTCCTAGATCCGCACTGATCAATTGAGTTAGCGTTAACACTTGCGCCTTGAGCCAGGGAAACGGCTCCGGGTGCTACGAAAGACCGGTGCTCTCCCGAACGATCAGTTCGGGGACCACCAGGTCGCGATCTCGGTTCTCACCACCGTTCATCCGGCGGCGGAGCAGGTCGAACGTGCGCCTGCCGACCTCGACGAAGTCCTGGCGCACCGTCGTCAGCGGCGGCGTGTAGTAGGCCGCCTCCGGAACGTCGTCGAAGCCGACGATCCGCATCTCCCCCGGCACGTTCACCCCCGCCTCGGTACAGGCACGGAGAAAACCGAGGGCCATCTGGTCGTTCGCCACGAACACCGCGTCCAGCCCCTTTTCGCCGACGAGGGATCGCCCCGCCGCGTACCCGGAACGCGCGCTCCAGTCACCGCGGATGACGGGCGGGATCCGTACGCCGTGCCGCTGCAGGGTCTCGCGCCAGCCACGTTCGCGATCGAGCGCCTCAAGCCAGTCTTCGGGTCCGGCGACATGCCAGACCGTCTCGTGACCGAGGCCGAGCAGGTGCTCGGTGGCGCGCCGCGCGCCGTCGTACTGGTCGACCGAGATCACCGGGACCGGCGCCTTCTCCCCGCCGCCGACCGCGACGAGCGGTACGTCGCTGGGCGCCGCCTCCAGCGCACGCGCGGCGGTGACGTGCGGCGCGATCACGACGATGCCTTCGACGGCCTGGCGGCGCAGGCGCTCCACCGCGTCCGTGATGGACGACCGGCCGGGACGGCTGATGCTGGTTATGGTCGTCGCGTAGCCGGCTTCGCGGGCGGCGTGCTCGATACCGCTCAGGGTGCTGGCCGGACCGTAGAGGTTGGCCTCCAGCGCGACCACACCGAGCGTGCCCGAGCGACCGGTGACCAGCGCGCGGGCGACCGAGTTCGGCCGGTAGTCCAGCTGCTCGATGGCGGCGTTGACCCGGACGCGCGTCTCGGCGCGGACCGGCCCGGTGCCGTTGATGACCCGCGAGACCGTCATATGCGAAACACCCGCGAGCGCGGCCACGTCGGTGAGACTGGCCTGCTTGCTCTCGGTGGTTTCGCGCGCCATCGCCTGTCTCCCAATCCCGGTACCGTGTGACGAGTGCCGCAAGTGTTAGCGATAACACCAGCCGGGTCAAGTGCCCTTCGAGTCACAGTCGGGTCACGGAGCCCCGGGATCAGCTGGAGGCGCGATGCGTGAGCGAGACCGGCAAGATCCGCTGGCGGGGCTTGAGATCCCGGTCGTCCATCACCGCGAGCAGGGTCTCGACCATCGCCCGCACCTGTTCGCGCGGGTCCTGATGGACCGACGTCAGCGGCGGGTCCATCTCCGGCGCGAGGGTCGCGTTGTCGTCGAAGCTGACGACGGCGACGTCCGACGGGATCCGCCGTCCGGCGGAATGCAGGGTGCGGAGCGCGCCGAGGGCCATCATGTCGCTGGCCACGAACACGGCGTCGAGGTCGGGGCGGCGGGCGAGCAGGTTCGCCATCGCCTTCGCGCCGCCGGTCAGGGTGAAGTCGCCTTCCTCCATCAGGTCCGCCGGGTCGAGCCCGGCGTCGAGGAGGGTCTTGCGCCAGCCGGAGAGCCGGTCGATCGCCGCGCTCTGGTCCTGCGGGCCCGCGATCGTGGCGATCCGGCGGTGGCCCGCCTCGACCAGATGCGCGACCGCGAGCTTCGCGCCGCCCTCGTTGTCGAAGTCGACGACGTGGACACCGCGTTTCAGCCCCGCCGCCTGTCCGCCGTACACCACCGGGATCCTCAACTGCCGCAACGCCTTGGGCAGCGGGTCGGTCCGGTGCGGCGCGAAGACCAGTACGCCGTCGACGTGCCCGCCGTCCAGGAACCGGACCGTGCGGTCGAGATCCTCGCGGGTGTCGCTGAAGATCAAGACCATCTGGCAGCCGACGTCGGCGAGTTCGCGATAGCCCGCGCGCATGACCGCAGTGCGGTACGGGTCGTCGAGCAGCCGCGCCTCCGGCTCCGAGAGCACGACCGCGACCGCGCCGGTCCGCTTGGTCACCAGCGATCTGGCCGCCTGGTTCGGGGAATAGCCGAGTTCCCTGGCCGCGGCCTGGACCTTCTCACGGGAGCGCGCGCTGACGTAGCCGTCGTCGTTCAGCGCACGGGACGCCGTCGACCGGCTGACCCCGGCGGACGCGGCGACGTCTTCCAGCGTCGGCCTGCCGTCTTCCTCTGGTCGAGGCCCCACCCGCGCCACCTTCACTCTTCAGCTCCATCCGGACACCGACAGCTTAGTGCTCGGCGCGCGCCGACACTGAGAGCGCTCCCCTGATGGAAACACTCTCATTACGAGCCCTTGACACCGCCATACCTTGGCGACAGACTCGGCGCATCCTGGGAGCGCTCCCATTTTCTCCTCACCCCCATCAGTAAGGGATAACGACGTGAGAAGCATCCGGAACGGCCTGGTGCTGGCACTGGGTATCACGATGACGACGTTCGGCCTGGCGGCGTGCGGCGGTGACGACGGCGGCGCCCCCGCCGCGTCGGACCCGAACGCGAAGGTCGAGCTGTCGCTGGCGACCTTCACCGAATTCGGCTACGAGGAGCTGATCCCCGAGTACGAACGGCTGCATCCGAACATCAAGATCACCCACCGCAAGACCGGTCAGGGCGGGCCGTACCACCAGGATCTGATCACGAAACTGGCCGCGGGTTCCGGCCTCGCCGACGTCACCGCCGTCGAGGAAGGGCACCTGTCGAACGTCCTCGACAAGGGCTCGAAGTTCAACGACCTGACCAAGATCGGCCCGGCGGAGGCGTCCCCCGACCGCTGGCTCGGCTGGAAGTACGACGCGGCGAAGACCAAGGACGGCAAGGTCATCGGCTACGGGACGGATATCGGCCCGCTGGCGATGTGCTACCGCAAGGACATGCTCGAAGCGGCGGGGCTGCCGTCCGACCCCGAAGCGGTCAAGCCACTGTTCGCGACCTGGGACAGCTACTTCGCCGCCGGCGACCAGTACGTCGCCAAGACCGGCGGGAAGGCGTGGTTCGACTCGGCCGCGCAGAACTTCAACGCCATGGTCAACCAGCTCCCCACCGGCTACATCGGCAACGACGACAAGCCGACGCTGGAATCGAACCAGGGCATCAGGGATGCCTGGACCAAGGTGACCGGCGCCGTCGCGAAAGGACAGTCGGCCAAGCTGACCGCGTTCAGCAACGAGTGGAACTCCGGTTTCAAACAGGGCGCGTTCGCCACGAAGGTGTGTCCCGCGTGGATGCTCGGTGTGATCGAGGAGCACTCCGGTCCCGAGAACGCGGGCAAATGGGCGGTCACCGCGGCCTTCCCCGGTGGCGGCGGGAACTGGGGCGGCTCGTACCTGACCGTGCCCACGCAGTCGAAGCACCCGAAGGAGGCGGCCGAACTCGCTGCCTGGCTGACCGCGCCCGAGCAGCAGATCAAGGCGTTCAAGGCGAAGGGCACCTTCCCCAGCCAGGTCAAGGCGCTTGAGGACCAGGCGCTGCTGAGCGAGACCGACGCCTACTTCGGCGGCGCCAAGATCGGCCAGCTGTTCGCCGAGCAGGCGAAGAAGGTCGCGAAGCCGCAGTACAAGGGCCCCGGCGACGGTCAGATCCAGGAGAACGCGTCGAGCCCGGCGCTGCAGGCCGTCGAACAGGGCAAGTCGGCGGACGAGGGCTGGACGCAACTGCTCGACGCCGCGAAGAAGATCACGCGCTGACCGATGACCGTCGTCGACAAGATCGCGCCGGACGAGGAGAAGGCCGGGGTGCGCACGTCACCCCGGCCCACCCTCCGCCATCGGCTGAGCCGGTGGGACGTCAAGGTCTCGCCGTACCTCTACATCGCCCCGTTCTTCGTCGTGTTCGGGATCGTCGGGCTGTTCCCGCTGCTCTACACGGCGTACGTGTCCCTGTTCAGCTGGGAGGCGGGTGACGACAACCCCGTTTTCATCGGGCTGGACAACTTCAAGGAGTTGTTCGCCGACACCCAGTTCTGGAACGCGCTCGAGAACACCGTCAGCATCTTCCTGCTCTCCAGCGTTCCGCAGCTGATCATCGCGGTGCTCCTGGCGGCGTTGCTCAGCGCCAGGCTCCGCGGGGCGACCGGCTGGCGGGTCGGCGTCCTGCTCCCCTACGCCGCCAGCCTGGTGGCGCTCGGGATCATCTTCGCGAACCTGTTCGGGCCGAAGTACGGGCTGGTCAACGGCCTGCTGCAGACGATCGGGCTGGATCCGGTCGACTGGCAGGCAGGCCGGTTCAGCAGCCACGCCGCGATCGCGATCATGGTGAACTGGCGCTGGACCGGGTACAACGCGCTGATCGTGCTCGCGGCGATGCAGGCCATCCCGAAGGAACTGCACGAGGCCGCCCTGATCGACGGCGCTGGCGCCACACGCCGGTTCTTCAGCATCACGCTCCCCTTGCTGAAGCCGACGCTGATCTTCGTCACGATCACCTCGACGATCGGCGGCCTGCAGATCTTCACCGAGCCCAAGCTGTTCGACGCCATGCCGGGCTCGAACAACGGCGGCTCGTCCAACCAGTTCCAGACCGTGACGCTGTACCTCTACCAAACGGCCTTCGAGAACTACGAACTCGGCTACGCCTCGGCGATCGCGTGGGTGCTGTTCGTGATCATCGTGCTCATCGCGCTGGTGAACTTCTTCCTCACCGGCAGGCTCACGGCGGTGAAGAAGAAATGACCACACTCCATAGTGGACTCAAGCGAGGCGTCTCGGCGCTGGGCAAACCACGCAGGGCGACCTATGTCGTGCTCACCATCTTCGTACTGGGCTCGCTCTTCCCGTTCTACTGGTCGTTCCTGGTCGCCAGCCGGGACAGCGGGATGCTCACCGAACGGGTCCCACCGTTCCTGCCCGGCGGGAACTTCTTCGCCAACGCGGCGAGGGTGTTCGACACCGTTCCGTTCTGGAAGGCGCTCGCGAACAGCCTGATCGTGTCCGGCACGGTCACCCTCACCACGGTGCTGTTCTCGGCCCTGGCCGGGTTCGCCTTCGCCAAACTGCGGTTCCGCGGGCGGAACGGGCTGTTCGTGTTCATCGTCATCACCCTCGCCGTACCGACCCAGCTCGGCATCATCCCGCTGTTCATGGCGATGTCGGAGTTCGGCTGGGCGGGCGGATTGCAGTCGGTGATCGTGCCCAACCTGGTGACCGCGTTCGGCGTCTTCTGGATGCGTCAGTACACAGTGGACGCCGTACCGTACGAACTGATCGAGGCGGCGCGGGTCGACGGCTGCAGCATGATCCGGATCTTCTGGAACGTCTGCCTGCCCGCGGTCCGGCCCGCGGCGGCGATCCTGGCGATGTTCACGTTCATGACGTCGTGGAACGACTTCCTCTGGCCGCTCGTGGTGCTGGACGCCGGCAACCCCACCGTCCAGCTGGCGCTGGAGAAGCTGCAGAGCGGCTATTACGTCGACTATTCGCTGGTGCTGGCCGGGACCACCCTGGCCACCATCCCGATCCTCATCGTCTTCCTCCTCCTCGGCCGCCAGATCGTGGCCGGGATCATGCAAGGTGCCGTGAAAGGGTGACCATGTCCGCTCATCCCGACAGTGTCCGGGCGAAGACCGCGCTCCTGTTCCCGCCCGGATTCGTGTGGGGCGCCGCCACCGCGGCCTTCCAGGTCGAAGGGGCCACGGCCGCCGACGGCCGGACCGACTCGATCTGGGACGTCTTCGCCCGCCGTCCCGGCGCCGTCGTCGGCGGCGACACCGGGGAGCCGGGCGCCGATCACTACCGGCGCTATGCCGAAGATGTCGATCTGATGCGACGGCTCGGCCTCGGCGCGTACCGGTTTTCGCTGTCGTGGCCGCGTATCCGGCCCGACGGCGGCACGCCGAATCCCCGGGGTCTCGCGTTCTACGACCGGCTCGTCGACAAGCTTCTCGAAGCCGGAGTCGAACCCTGGGCGACGCTGTATCACTGGGATCTCCCCCAGTCGCTGGAAGACGAGGGCGGCTGGGCTTCACGCGAGACCGCCTTCCGGTTCGCCGAATACGCCGAAACGGTCGTGGCGCGTCTGGGGGACCGGGTACCGCGCTGGTCCACCCTGAACGAGCCGTGGTGCGCCGCGATGCTGGGCTACGCTCGCGGGATCCACGCGCCCGGCAGGCAGGAACCCCGCGCCGCCGTCGCGGCCGCGCACCACCTGCTGCTCGGACACGGACTGGCGATGGACGTCCTGCGGCGGCACGCGCCCGCCGCGTCGTCGGGGATCACACTGAACCTGTACCCGGTGTCGGCGGTCGATCCTTCGTCCACTGTGGACTCCGAGGCCGCGCGCCGGATCGACGGCCTGCAGAACCGGCTTTTCCTGGATCCGGTGCTCTGTGGTTCCTACCCTGAGGATCTGCTGACCGACCTGGCGCCGCTCGGTATCGGAGAGCTGGTGCGGGACGGCGACCTCGCGACCATCGCCGCTCCGATCGACTGGCTGGGCATCAACTACTACCGGGGTTACCAGGTCGCGGGCACCCCGCTGCCCGGCAGTGAACCGGCGGGCGCCGACTGGCTCGGCTCCCCCGACGTTCATTTCGTGCCCGACGCAGCGGCACCTCGCACCGACTCCGGCTGGGAGGTCCAGCCTTCGCGGCTCACCGAGTGCCTCCTCCAGGTCCATCGCGACTATCGGCCGATCCCGTTGTACATCACCGAAAACGGCGCCTCCTATCCGGACGCGGTGATCGGCGGGGATATCGCGGACACCGACCGGATCGCCTTCCTCGACTCGCATCTGCGCGCCGCGTACGAGGCGATCGAGGCGGGCGTCGACCTGCGCGGTTACTTCTATTGGTCGCTGCTCGACAACTTCGAGTGGGCCGAGGGGTACGGCAAGCGGTTCGGGCTCGTCCACGTCGATTACGCGACCCAGCGGCGGACGCCGAAACAGAGCGCGCTCTGGTACGCCCGGGCGATCAGTCTCAACGGGCTGAGCTGAGGCAAGTGTCGTTCAGGACGGTCTTCGTCCTGAACGACACTTGCCTGACCGGGATTGCGGTGGCCACCTCCCGACGGGTCTTGTTATCGTGGACGCGGACCTGATCGACGAGCAGTGGAGACCAGACGTGGCAGGTGAAGACGACATCTCCGGGTGAGCCGGAGCAGGCAGGCCACCGGCGTTGACGCCGACGTGGCCCCTTTGTCGTCCCCTCAAGCCACGTCCACCGCGGTGCAGCCTCGAGGCGCCCGCCGTCCTTCACGAGGTCATTTCCATGTCAGACGCCTTTGTCGTCGTGTCCGCTCTCTCCTTCTCCTGGCCGGATGACACCCCGGTCTTCGACGACCTGTCGTTCACCGTGCCCGGTGGCCGCACCGGACTGGTCGCGCCGAACGGGGCTGGCAAGAGCACGCTCCTCAAACTGATCGCCGGCGAACTGCGCCCGACGTCCGGGTCCGTCTCCACCCAGGGCGTCCTCGGCTACCTGCCGCAGTCGCTGCCGCTCACCGCCGACCTGAACGTGGCCGAGGTGCTGGGCATCGCGCCGCAGCTCGCGGCGCTGAGCGCGATGGAGTCCGGCGACGCGAGCGAAGAGCACTTCACCACCATCGGGACCGACTGGGACATCGAGGAACGCACCCGCGCCCAGCTCGACCGCCTCGGTCTCGACGGTATCTCGCTGGACCGGAGCCTGCGCACGTTGAGCGGCGGGCAGATCATCTCCCTCGGCCTGGCCGCACAGTTGCTGAAGCGGCCGGACATCCTGCTGCTGGACGAACCGACCAACAACCTCGACCTCGATGCCCGCCGCAAGCTCTACGGCGTGCTGGAGGACTGGTCCGGCTGCCTGCTGCTGGTGAGTCACGACCGGGAACTGCTCGACCGAATGGACCGGATCGCCGAACTCGACCGCGGCGATCTGCGGTACCACGGCGGGAACTTCACCCAATACGAAGCGGCGGTCAAGGCCGAGCAAGAGGTCGCCGAACGCAACGTCCGCAGCGCCGAACAAGAGGTCAAACGCGAGAAGCGCGAGATGCAGCAGGCCCGCGAGCGGGCGGCGCGCCGCGCGGGCAACGCCGCCAGGAACCTCGGCAACGCGGGCCTGCCGAAGATCTTCGCCGGCACCATGAAACGCAACGCCCAGGAGTCCGCGGGCAAGGCGAACGAAACGCACGCCGCCCGGGTCAGCGAGGCGAAGAGCCGCCTGGACGAGGCCGAACGCTCACTCCGCGACGACCAGAAGATCGCGCTGATCCTGCCGGGCACCAACGTCCCCGCCGGGCGCACGATGTTCCAGGGCGAGCACATCCAAGTCCGCTACGGCGACCGGAACGTCTTCGCGGGCGACGGCGTCGACCTGACGATCCGCGGCCCCGAACGGATCGCGCTGACCGGCGGAAACGGCACCGGCAAGTCGACCCTCCTGCGGGTGCTCAAGGGAGACCTCACGCCGGACAGCGGCGTGGTGAAACGCGCCGAAGGCCGGATCGCGTACCTCTCGCAGCGGCTCGACCTGCTGGATCTCGACCGGACGATCGCCGAGAACTTCGCCGCGTTCGCCCCGAGCCTCCCCGAATCTCAACGGATGACCCTGCTCGCCCGCTTCCTGTTCCGAGGCGCGCGAAGCCAGCTTCCCGTCGGCGTGCTCTCCGGGGGGGAACGTCTGCGAGCCACCCTGGCCTGCGTCCTGTTCGCCGAACCCGCGCCACAACTCCTGCTGCTCGACGAGCCGACCAACAACCTCGACCTGGTCAGCGTCGGGCAATTGGAGAGCGCGTTGGGGGCGTATCAAGGGGCTTTCGTGGTCGTCAGCCATGACGAGCGGTTTCTTCGGGAGATCAAGGTGGATCGGCGGGTGCGGTTGACCGATGGGACGCTCGTGGAGTTCTAACTCTTCGGTCGCTCGAACGTAAGTGGCTCTGTAGTCGAATCACCCTTCAGTGTTGTTCTGCTTTTTGCATTGTGACTTAAAATTACGAACGCGTGTTCGATTGGTTTGGTGTATTATGGAGGGGTGTCCGAGACCTTCCTTCCCGAGTTGCCGCAGGAGTTGTGGCGTGCCGGCAAGCTGGAGCTTGCGCATGGCGTGCAGCAGTCTCTGCGGGTGATTCGGATGGCCACCGCCGGGTTGGGGAGATTCCTGGCGGAGATCGAGTCTCGGGGCGTCAAGGACCTGTACGGGTACGGCACTACGGCCGCGTGGTTTGCGGATGTGGCCGGATTGTCGCGCGGTGAAGCAGGACCGGTGGTGAAGCGGGCGCTCGCGTTGAACCCCACCCGTGCCTTGGATGGCACCGAAGTTCCGCCTGTCGCGCCCGCCACCGCCGCGGTCGCCGCCGAGGGTTTGGTCGGGGATGAGCGGATCGATCAGATCCTGGAGATCTTGAAGAAACTCCCTGACGAGGATCAGCCGAACGCGGAGAAGATCCTCGCGACTCTCGCCCGGGACGCCGGTCCCCGCCAGCTCGCGGAAGCCGAAGCGAACCTCCTCGCCTTGCTCGATCCCGACGGGAACGAGCCGAAAGACCCGGAACCCAAAGAGCCGCGCCGGGAAATCACCCTGGAACGCCGCAAGGACGGATTCTGGAAACTGACCGGGTTGCTCGATGACGAGACCGGTGCCCGGACGAAGGCTGTGTTGGAGGCGTATGCGAAGCCGCGGCCGGTTGATGAGTTCGGGCAGGCGGATCTGCGGATGAAATGCGAGCGCATGGGCGACGCGTGGGTCGACATCCTCGACCTGGCGATCGCCTGCCCGGACCAGCCCGGCACCAGCGGCTACCGCACCCTGGTGAACGTCACCATCAGCCTCGACGAACTCAAGTCCGGCCTCGGGACCGCGTGCCTCGACTTCGTCGGCACGATGACCGCCCGCGAAGCGCGGCTCGCCGCCTGCGACTGCCTCATGCTGCCGGTCGTGCTGAGCGCCGCCGGAGAGCCCCTCGACGTGGGGCGGCTGCGGCGGTTCGTCACCCCCGGCCAACGCCGCGCGCTGAACATCCGCGACGGTGGCTGCGCCTTCCCCGGCTGCCATCGCAAACCGAAGAATTGCCACGCCCATCACATCGTGCACTGGGCAGACGGCGGGCCGACGGATCTCCGGAATCTCGTGCTGCTGTGCGGTTTTCACCACCGGCTCATCCACCACGGCGACTGGCAAGTACGGATGGCCGTTGATGGGTTACCGGAGTTCATCCCGCCTCAATACCGAGATCCGCTCCGAAAACCTCGGCGCAACAGTCTCCACCACGTCTGACCGGGGAGCCCGCCAGCCACACCGGCGACGGGCCCCTCGCCATGCCCACACCCCGTTCGATCCTGAAGTCCGTGAAGGCCTCCTTGAGGGATCCAGAGTCCCGCAAGGAGGCCTTCACGGACCACCGACCGTCGCCGGTCACACCCGATCACAAAACAAAGCCCGCCACCGAACCGGCGACGGACAAGAAAGAAAAAGGTCCCGCTTCCGCTCAGCGAAGGCTGGGGGTTCCTGCGAGCAGGAAGCGGGAGTTTGTGGCCGGTACGGGGGCCGCCTCTCGGCGAGTGGCTCGACACGGCTCCGGCCGGACCGGTATTCCGTGAAGGCGAAGGGTGAGGCCCGGGGGCACCATCCGCACCGACACTCTGTACAACGCACCACCGTGCGAAATGTTCCCCGGCACCGATCCCGAATCGATGTGACTCGCATCTACACTCGAATGCGCGGAAATCGCGGCGACACACGAAACGGTTCCCGACGAGCAAGTGACCTGCGTCATTTCCGAAAGCCGGTCGAACAAAAAGACCCGCTCCCGCTCAGCGAAGGCCTGGGGGTTACCTGCGAGCGGAAGCGGGAGCAAAGGCCGATACGGTGGGCCGCCTCTCGGCGAATGGCACGACACGGCTCCGGCCGGACCGGTATTCCATGAAGGCGAAGGGTGAGGCCCGGGGGCACCATCCGTACCGACACTCTCTACAACGCCATGACCCGGAAAATGTTCCCCGCGAAAGAAGTGACGCGCGTCAACACACGAACGCGGTAACACTCAGCAGGGCGGCGGAACCTGATCGACCAGTTCTTCGGGAGCGGACAGGCGCCATGCCTCGTAGACCAATTCGTTCAGCTCGTCGGAGTCGATACCGTCGAGATAGACCACCACCCAGCCGAATCCCCCGGCCGTGAACTGTACCTCGAAGACATCTGGCCGCTCGGCCACGAGGGCTTCCTGTTCCGAGAGCGTCTGCTTCAGGCCGACCGTCTGGGTTCGCGGCCAGTAGTAGCCGAACCGCTTCCCGCGCACGCTGAACGACTCCCACTCCTTCGCGTCGGATCGCTCGACGTCGGCGAGCGACTTCAGCATCCGGTGGAACTCGTCACTCGACACGCTCATCTTGAACCCCAAACCCCAGTAACTCCGTCGGCTCCAGTCTAAGGGCCCGGGTGGACCCTTCCTTTGAGGACGTCTATCGGTAGATTCGCCGGAGGGAGATCCACTCGATCCGGGGAGCTGCGCAATGGACCGACCGGTCACGGCGGCAGAGTTGTTCGACGCCATCGGTTCCGCTTACGACGACGTCTTCGGACGGGCCCCGGTGGTCGACAGGGCCCTGCGGCATCTGCTGGACAGCCTGCCGCCGTCGTCGAGGGTGCTCGACATCGGCAGCGGAACCGGCAGGCCGGTGGCCGAGGACCTGTCCTCCGCCGGCCATCGGGTGACCGGGCTCGACGTGTCGCCGGTGATGATCGATCTCGCGCGTGAGCAGGTGCCCGCCGCCACCTTCGTCCAGGCCGACGTGCGGGAATGGACCTCGCCGTCCGAGTCCTGGGAGGCCGTCTGCGCCTTCTTCCCCTTCCTCCAGATGCCGCGGAAGGACACCGAAGCCGTCCTCGCCGACATCGGGCGCTGGCTGGTGCCGGGTGGGCTCTTCGCTCTGGTCACCGTTCCGCGTGACGCCGAGGAGATGCCGGCGGAGTTCTTCGGCCACAACTTCCGCGTCACCAGTTTCGCCCCGGACGACCTCGTCCGGCGGGTCGAGGCGGCCGGCCTGGAGATCACCGGAACCCATTCGGAGGTCTTCACCGCGGATGAGCCGGGAACCCCGCCCGAGGAGCACCTACTGATCCTGGCCCGCCGCCCGGAGTGAGCATGCCGGTCGTCAGCGTGATCACCCCGGTCCATCCGCCGAGCCTGCCGTACTTGACCGAGGCGTACGAATCCCTCGCCGCGCAGGAACTCCCGCCGGGCTGGACCTGGGAATGGCTGGTGCAGGAGGACGGTGAGACCGGTCTGCTCGACGGCGTCCTCCCCGCGGACGAACGCGTGCTGCCCGGCTCGGGGCGCCGGGGCGGCCCCGGGGTCGCGCGGATGATGGCCCTGTCACGCGCATCCGGGGAACTGATCAAGGCACTCGACGCGGACGACCTCCTGGCGCCCGGCGCGCTCGCACGAGACATCGCGGCGCTGGACGATCCCGAGATCGGCTGGACGACGTGCCGGGTCCTCGACCTCCTCCCGGACGGGACCACCGCCGGAGTCGACAGCGATCCCGAAGAGGGCCGGATCGAACGCGGCGCGATCCTGCGCCACTGGCAGCGCAACGGCTACGTCTCCTCCGTGGTGGCCGGGACGCTTTGCATCCGCCGCGACCTGCTGCTGGAGCTGGGCGGGTGGATGGCACTGCCCGCGTCGGAGGACACTGGGCTGATCCTCGCCGCCAACGCCTGCTCGGACGGCTACTTCATCTCGGCGTGCGGCATGTTCTACCGGAAGTGGGCCGGTCAGGTCACCCGGTCCGCGGCGCACAACGACGACGGCGAGCGGCTCGCGCGGATGAAACTGATCGAGGAACGGGCCGAGGTCATGTTGGCACGGCGACGATGTCGAGCAACGCCTTCGCGCACAGATCCCGGATCTGGTCCCGGGTCAGTTTCCGGTACTTGAGCCAGTCGAGACAGACCGCGACGACGAAGGCCAGCCAGCCGCGGACGAGCACCCGCAAAGACTCGGGCGGATCGCCGTCCGGGCACAGCACTTCGAGGATCCGGCGTCCTTGCTCGGCGAAGTTGTTGTCCAGGACTTCGCGTACGCCGTCGACGGCGATGGACGTCCCCGAGTGCAACGCCCGGTAGCCGTCCTCGTTGGCTTCGACGTAGCGCAGGTACGCGTCGAGACCTGCTGTCAGCTGCTCGGCGACCGGGAGTGCGGGATCGGACTTGGTCATCTCGAGCAGGCGTTCACCCTGTGCCTTGATGACCTCGGTGACGAAGTCCCGTTTCGTCGGGAAGTAGTGGTACAGCAGCCCCCTGGACACCTCGGCGATGTCCGCGACCTGCTCGATCCACACGTCGTCGTACGGCCGCTCCGCGAACAGGCGGGCGCCGATCCGCAGCAGCTGTTCCCGCCGTTCGGCGGTGGTCAGCCTGCTGCGGGGCTTCCCGGAAGTACTCGGCGCCATCCGGGCATCGTACTTACTTGACACGAGTTCAGTAACAGGCCACGCTCGCTATTGGACGCCGGTTCAACAGTGCACACCTGGAGGGGCTCGATGGCCACCGCTCTCCCCCATCCCCCGCGACGGATCCCGCTGATCGGCGACGTGCTCGGCGTGTCGCCGAAGACGCCGGTCCAGGACTCGATGCGGCACGCGGCCGAGCTGGGCCCGGTCTTCGAGCGCAAGGTGTTCGGCCGGAGCATCGTGTTCGTCAACGGCGCCGAGATGGTCGCCGACCTCTCCGACGAGAAGCGCTTCGCGAAGCACGTCACGCCCGCGATCTCGAACCTGCGCCCGCTCGGCGGCGACGGCCTGTTCACCGCCCACAACGAAGAGCCGAACTGGCGGCGCGCGCACGAGATCCTCGCGCCCGCGTTCAGCCGCAACGCCATGCAGCGCTACCACCCGACGATGCTGGCGATCACCCGCGAGCTGCTGGGCACGTGGGACAGGGGCGGCGAGGTCGACGTCGCGGACGACATGACCAAGCTGACGCTGGAGACCATCGGCCGGACGGGATTCGGTTACAGCTTCTCTTCGTTCGAACGCGCCGAGCCGCATCCGTTCGTGGCCGCGATGGTCCGCACGCTGCGGCACGCGCAGCGAAGGGCGATCCAGCCGCCGGTCATCGGCCCGCTTCTCAGCCGCAAGGCGAACCGGCGCAACGAAGCCGATCTGGCGTTCCTCCACTCGGTCGTCGCCGACGTCATCGAAGGGCGCCGGCACGACACGAGCACCGAAGACCTGCTCGGGCTCATGCTGAACACCACGCAGCCGAGCACCGGTGCAGCGCTGGACGAGGACAACATCCGGCACCAGATCATCACCTTCCTCGTGGCCGGACACGAGACCACATCGGGCGCGCTGTCGTTCGCGCTGTACTACCTCGCCAGGAATCCGGAAGTCCTGGCCCGCGCACAGTCCGAAGTGGACAAGGTCTGGGGCGGGAATCCGGACCCGTCCTACGAAGAAGTCGCGAAGCTCCGCTACGTCCGTCGAGTGCTCGACGAAGCGCTCCGGCTCTGGCCGACGGCGCCCGCGTTCGCGCGCCAGGCCCAGGTGGACACCGTCGTCGGCGGCGAGTACCCGATGCGCAGGGGGCAGTGGGCGCTGGTCCTCATCCCGGCGCTGCACCGTGATCCCGTCTGGGGAGACGATCCCGAATCGTTCGACCCGGACCGCTTCTCCCCGGAACGCAACCGTGCCCGCCCGGCGCACGTCTACAAGCCCTTCGGCACCGGCGAGCGTGCCTGCATCGGGCGGCAGTTCGCCCTGCACGAGGCGACGCTGGTGCTCGGCATGCTGCTGAGCCGGTACGAGCTGCGCGGCGACCCGTCCTATCGGCTGAAGGTGCAGGAACTGCTGACCCTCAAGCCGGAGGGCTTCAAACTGGAGGTCTCGCTCCGCGACCGGGCATCAGTGGCCGCCTGAGACTTCAGCACTCCGGTCACATCTCCTTCCCGGCATCCGTCAGTGCGGTGAAAGCAAGACGGAAATCCCGAAGGAGAACGAACATGGAAACCCGCATCCCGAACCCCGCCCTCGCCAACCCTGCCACGTTGAAGGCCCTGATCGCGCTGGCGGAGTCGACCGGCGACACCGGTGTCCCGAAGACCACGCACTACCTCATGCACGTCCGCGCGAGCCAGATCAACGGATGCAGCGGCTGCCTGGAGATGCACACCAAGGAACTGCGCAGGGCGGGCGAGTCCGACGAGCGGATCTTCACCGTGGCGGCGTGGCGCGACACGGCCTACTTCACCGACGCCGAACGAGCGGCGCTCGCGCTGACGGAGGCCCTCACTCGCATCGCGGACCGGGCCGACCCGGTCGACGACGAGATCTGGAACGAGGCGGCTCGTCACTACGACGAAGCGCAGCTGTCGAGCCTGGTCCTCTCCATCGCCGCCATCAATACCTGGAATCGGCTCAACGTCGCCACCCGGCAGATCGCCGGCGCCGCCTGAGCGACCTACTCGGCCTGCCGCACCTCCACACAGCACTCGGCCGCGCCGGGAACGAGGGCCGCCTCCACGTTCCCGGCGCGCACGCCGTTCAGGAAACCGGCGAGAAAGGCCTGATTGATCCCGCAGACCAGCTCCGGCGCCTCCGCGGCCAGCGGATGGAACGGGCAGTTCCGCAGCCGGACACAGGTCCTGCTGTCCCGGCTCGGCTCGAAGCCGTAGCGGCGAAGCACCCCTTCGGCCACCGTGAGCGCGCGCTCCGTGCCCAGCCTGCCGGGACGCGTTCGCGCTCGTTCCTCTTCCCCTGCCGCGAAACCGCGCTCCCCCGCGACCCGCAACACGGCTTCCCGCGCGGACTCGCCGCTGCCCTCGGCCAGCACGGCCTCGGCGAGGATGCCGGCCAGGATCTCGTGCCGCCGGGCGGGAAGCTGCACTTGGATGGCCTCGTCGACGGGTTCGTAGACCTTCGGCCTGCGTCCCACCTTCACCACCGGACCGGCCGCGAAGCCGAATCTGAGCAGTCCGGCCGCCACGAGCTTGTCGAGATGGAAGGCGGCGAGCTTGCGGGAAATCCCTACCGCCGCGGCCGCCTCGTCCCGCGTCACAGGGCGCCTCGCACGCCGGGCGTAGGCGTACATGCCGCGACGGAGGTCGTCGTCGAGCGCCGCCACCGCGGCGATGGCGGGGGCGTCGAGGCCGTCCGGGTCCTGCACTGTCACGTTCACCACGATATCGCCTATCTCAACCGGCGGAACATTCTGGAGTGCCGATCTACCATGTAGGATGAGCCACCGGGTGGCAAAACACCCAAAAGTCTTGGTTTAATCCACTGGGGATCGCGTTCAGCCTAGGAGGCCCAATGTCCACTCCCGCCTTGCGCGTCGTGCACGAATCCGGGCCGGGGCCGGACCTGGTGGCCGCCGAGGCCGCGGCCGCCGATCTCCTCACCGCACTGGGCATTTCGCTGGACTCCGAAAGCCTCCGCGGCACGCCGGGCCGGATGGCGCGCGCGTATGCCGAGCTGTTCACCCCTCGGCCGTTCGACCTCACGACCTTCCCCAACGACGAGGGCTACGACGAACTCGTCCTCGCGAGGGGAATTCCGGTTCGATCCGTCTGCGAGCACCACCTGCTGCCGTTCGTCGGGGTCGCGCACGTGGGATATCTGCCGGGAGAGCGGATCCTCGGCCTGTCCAAGCTGGCCAGGATCGTCGAACACTTCGCCTGCCGTCCGCAGGTCCAGGAACGGCTCACCAAGCAGGTCGCCGACTGGCTCGAAGAGCAGCTCGAACCGCGCGGCGTCGGCGTGGTGATCGAAGCGGAGCACTCGTGCATGACGTTGCGCGGGGTCCAGGCCGTCGGGTCGAGCACCGTCACCTCGACCCTGCTCGGCACGCTGCGTGAAGACGCTCGTTCACGCCAGGAGTTCTTCGCGCTGACCGGGATCAACGGCTGACGGTGGGCTCTTGCGCGTAAGCCGCGGAGACGACCTCGCGGTCGAATACCCGCCAGGTGAGCGCGGAAACGATCACGGCCACCACGAAACCGGCCCAGTACGGCGTCGTCAGCCCGAATTTCGACGCCACCGCCCCGCCGAGCAGGGCGCCGACACAGTTTCCGCCCGCGATGACGAACAGACTGGTGCTGCCGACCCGGCCCAGCATGTCGGGCGGGGTCAGCCGCTGGCGCAGGGAACTGCCGACGATTCCCCACAGGGCGCCGTGTACCCCGAAGAGGAACAACGTCACCCCGACGACCGGCGCGCTCGTGCTTGTCGCGAGCACCAGATGGGTCCCGGCCTCGATCAGCAGCCCGATCCGCAACGTCCAGGTCGGCGTGCACCAGGCGATCAGCCGGTCGCCCGCGATCGAGCCGAGTAGCCCGCCCACCGCCATGCAGGTGAAGAGCAGGCCGTATCCGACCGCGCCCAGCTGGAGCCGTTCCTTCGCGAGCAGCACGAGGACCGAGGTGGCCGCGACGAGCGTCAGGTTCAGCATCCCGATCAACCCGATCATGGTCCGCAGCAGCCGCTGACCGGCGAGCCAACGGAATCCCTCGGCCACCTCCGAACGGATAGACCGGCGCGCGACCGGCTCACCGTCGCCGGGCCGCGGCCGGTACGCACCCGCGATCAATCCGAGCAGCAGGGCGCTGACCGCGTACGTGCCGGCGTTGACGTAGAACGGGATGCTCGCCGCGACACCGAACAGGAATCCGCTCAGCGGACCCGAGAGCATGCCGTGGGTCAGTGTCGTCCCGGCGTACAGCCGCCCGTTCGCCCGCTCCAGCAACGCTTTCGGGACTATCGAGGGCAGCATCGCCCCGCCCGCCGTCCGGAACACGACCTCGCACGCGTTGATCACGAAGAGGACGGCGTACAGCAAGGCGATGCTGACGTCTCCCATCGAGATCGCGACGGCGAGCAGCGCGACGGCGGGCACGCGGATCCAATCGAGGGTGATCATCAGCTTTCGCCGGTCCACCCTGTCGACCAGCACTCCACCCGGTAGCGAGAAGAGCAGCCAAGGCAACCACGCCACCGCGAACCCGCCGGAGACCACGAGCGGTTCGTCGGTGCGGGAAGCGATCAGCAACGGCGCCGCCACCGTCGCGAGACCGCTGCCGAGCGCGGACGTCGTACTCGCCGCCCAGAGCTTCGCGTACCTTCCGTCGAGCCTCTCCCCCGTCATGAGATCGAAGGTAGCGATCGGTGACCCAGCGGAGGCGGGGTTTCACTCACAGCTGAGCGGCTGCCCCCTGGAATCCCGTCCACGAGGTCTAGTCGGGTGCGCGGGAAACGGGCGGCCTGCGGTCGGACGTCACCGAATTCCGGCGACGGCCGCGGCAGGACGATCCAGGGTACGCGGGGCTCGTGCGCGGGCTCGCCGATACCGAGGCCCCCGACGCCGTTCCGGCGCAGGCCCCCGCCGGAACGGATCGGGCCAACGGCGACCGTCCTCCCCTGGCCGCGGTCGCTCCGTCTCCTCGCGCGGAAGCACCGGAACCGTCGTGCGAACAGTCCACAATAGACGCGCAACCTCCTCGACCGGTGATTTCACCGGCGGAACTCGATTTCCTGCCGGCAGCGTCCTGTCAGTGCCGGCCGCCGCCGCTGGCCCCGTTCTCGTTCGCCCGCGACCGTTCGATGTCGGGCCCCCGGTAGAGCCGCTCCGGGATCCGCGCCAACGTCGACGGATGGACCTGCGGGCCGAGGCCGTAGAGCTTCTGGAAGCTCATGATCAGCGGCCGCCACCGGTCGGGGTCGATCCGGTCTTCGGTACCCGGCATCCGCACGTCGTCGTGGACGTGGACACGCTTCACGCGGACCTCGAACACGAGGACGCCGCCGCGCTGTTTCGGGTCGTCTTCCGCGAGCGGGTGGACGGCCTCGACGACGGCCTCCATCGTCACCGGGCATTCCGCGACACGCGGCGGCCGGACGGTCTCCGAGGGGACCGGGGTGAGCCCGGCGCGGGCGAACTTGTCCGGTTCGTGCCGATAGCCGCGTTCGTACTTGCGGGCCGGGACGGGATCCGACCCGGTGGTCAGCGCCAGCCTGTCGACGGCGGCGGCCAGCGCGTCGGAAGGGAGATTCAGAACACATTCACGGTTCCGCATGAGATTTTGCGACGTCTTCGCTTTCGCGCCCAGTCCGAGCATGCCCCGCCAGCCGAGCCAGAACGCCGACGACATCGGAGCCAGGTTCGGGGCACCTGCCTGGTCGACCGTGGAAATGAGCACCACCGGAGTGCCGAAGTAGAGGATTCCTGGCTCGATACGGGTATGCGCGGACTCGGCCGCCGTCGTAGTAGCTGTCACGTTCGCCAGCTTCGCCGCCTCGCGCGCCGGAGACCGGCGTAAATCGGACGTCGCGATCAACACCGTCGGCGGACGGCATCACGCCACGCGAACATCTACCCTTTCCGTGGTGGTTCCCCTTGGACGGACGCGAACGCGGTCGTTCGGAGTATTGCGTTCGGCCGATTGCTGGTAGGTTCGCCGAACTTGAACGACGAAGGAGGCGCCGGCAGCGGCCCGGTCAACACCCGAACGCGCGTGGTGAGGCGAATCGCATGCGAGACGATGTGGTCCAGGCGAGCTCGATTCTCGGGCATTCCCCCGGCCAGGTTTGGGAAGTGATCGGCGATCCCGAGTCCTACTCGAGGTTCGTCGCGGAGATCAGCTGGTGCGAGATCCAGCGCCCCGCCGAACGCGGGCGCGGTCCGAAATGCCTTGCCCGGCTGGAGCCGCGGCCGGGAACACTCGTCGTCGGTGACATCGAAGCCCGCGTCTGGCGGCCGGGCGAGCACGTCGTCTGGTGCGGCGTCGAGGACGACGGGAACTGGGTCTCGGTCGAGCTGCGGCAGGCTCCCGGAGGCGGCACGGAACTCATCGCTCAGCTGATGCTTCCGGCGCCGCACGCAAGTCTGGTGTCCGCCGCGTCCTTCAAACGCACCGTCCGCGCGACGGCCCGCCGGATCGATCTGCACCTTTCGGGCCGGGCGGCGTCGCCCGAGGAGGAACCGGCGCATACCAAGGCCACCACGCTGCACACGGCGAGCACGCTGATCAAGGCCGGGGTGCTCGCCGCCGCGCGACCGGACAAGATCGCCCGGCAGCTCACGTCGTTGTCGCAATGGGGCGCCACCGTCGCCGGCGGCTACTCGGCCAACGCCGCCCGCGTGCCGGACGACGTCGCGTTGCGCGACGAACGCAACGTCCGGACGTTCAAGCAGACGGCCGATCGCAGCAACCAGCTCGCGAACGCGCTCGCGGCCCGCGGAGTGCGCGCCCGCGACCGGATCGCCTTGCTGTGCCGCAACCACGCCGCGATGGTCGAGTCACTGATCGCGTGCAGCAAACTCGGGGCGGACGCGATCCTGCTCAACACCGGGCTTTCCGCCGGCGCGGTCGCCGACGTGATCGGGCTGCACGAACCGGTCGCGGTACTCGCCGACGACGAGTTCTCGCGGGTCATCGCCGGCATTCCCGGCGATTTCCTGCGGCTGTCCACCTGGCCGGAGACCGAGAACGGCTACCCGACGATCGATCAGCTGATCGCCGGGGTGCCCGCCACCAAACTCAAGCCGGTGGACCGGATCGGCAGGCTCGTCGTCCTCACATCGGGCACCACGGGCACCCCCAAAGGCGCGCGCCGCCCGACACCGAAGGGATTGTCGACGTCGGCCGCCATGCTCGACCGCATCCCGCTCCACTCCGGGGACCGGTTCGTGGTGGCCGCGCCGTTGTTCCACAGCTGGGGGCTCGCCGGTATGCAGATCGGGATGGCCGTGCGCGCGTCCTTGTCGCTGATCCGCCGGTTCGACGCCGAAGAGATCCTGAGGACCATCGCCGAACACCGCTGCGGTGTGCTGTTCGCCGTGCCCATCATGTTGCAGCGCATCCTCGATCTGCCGGAACGGGTCCGTGCCCGTTACGACCTGTCGTCGCTGCGGATCGTCGCCAGCAGCGGATCCGCGTTGCCGGGCCCGATCGTCACCGAGTTCATGGACACCTTCGGCGACGTGCTCTACAACTTCTACGGCTCCACCGAGGTTTCGTGGGCCAGCATCGCCACGCCCGAGGATCTGCGCGCCGCGCCGACCACCGCGGGCCGCTGCCCGCCCGGCACCCGCGTCGCGATCCTCGACGACGACCACAATCGTGTCCCGCCGGGCTGGGAGGGACAGATCTTCGTCGGCAACGACATGCTCTTCGAGGGCTACACCGACGGCGCCAGGGTTCCCCGCGCGGAGAACCTGATGGCGACCGGCGACGTCGGCTACCAGGACGCCGCCGGACGGCTCTTCGTCACCGGCCGGGCGGACGAGATGATCGTGTCCGGCGGGGAGAACGTGTCCCCTCGTCCGGTCGAGGAGGCCATCGCCGCCCTGCCCGGCGTCCACGAGGCCGCGGTGATCGGCGTGCCGGATCGCGAGTTCGGGCAACGGTTCGCCGCGTACATCGTGCCGAAACGCGGCGCCCGGATGAGCGCGGACGACGTCCGCGCCTACATCCACCACCGGCTGGCCCGTTTCGCGGTGCCGCGGGACGTGTACTTCGTCGAGGAGCTGCCCCGGAACGCGACCGGCAAGGTGCTCAAGCGGCTGCTGCGAGACGAAACCTGGCCGATCGAGCAATGAGCGCCGTGTTCCGCCTCTGATCACGCGTGTTGCGCGTTCGAGTGCCGCTCCCGCAGGAGAAACCGCTGGATCTTCCCGCTCGGTGTCTTGGGCAGCTCCGGCACGAAGTGCACCTCGCGCGGGTAGGCGTGCGCGGCGAACCGCGTCTTCACCAGTTGCTGCAGTTCGGTCGCCAGCGCCGCGTCGGCGGAGACACCGTCCCGGGCCACCACGTACGCGACGATCACCTCGCCCCGCAGCGCGTCCGGGACACCGACGACGGCGGACTCGGCCACCGCGGAATGCTGCTGCAGCACGCTTTCCACGTCGAACGGCCCGATCCGGTAACCCGCCATCAGGATGACGTCGTCGTCCCGCGAGGCGAAGGTCAGATACCCGTCGGCGTCCTTGGCGGCGACATCGCCCGTGTAGTACCAGCGACCGTCGGGGCTGAAGCGCGCGGCGGTGCGCTCGGGCGCGTCGCGGTAGCCGCGGAACCACAGGAGAGGGCTCGCGGGAAGGTCCAGGGCGACGCGGCCGCGCTCCCCCGGCTCCGCGACCACGTCGGAGTCCTCGCGGAGCACCTCCACGGCGAAACCCGGTAGCACCCGGCCCATCGAGCCCGGCCGGATCTCGGCGCGCAGATCCGGATGCCAGGCGTTACCCACCACCATGCCGAGTTCCGTCTGTCCATAGTGGTCATGGACGCCGACGCCCAGCTTCGATGACGCCCACTCCAGGACATCCGGAGTCAACGGTTCGCCCGCCGACGAGCAGTGCCGGAGGCGGAGATCGTCCGGCACAGGGGCGGCCGAGTTCCGGAGCGCGCGATATACCGTCGGCGCGGCGGCGAAGTTGGTGACACCGAACCGCTCCAGTACCGCCCACGTCAGTTCGGCGGAGAAACCCGCGTGCAGCAACAGACTCCGCCTGCCGGTCGCCATCGGCGTCATGATCGCGTAGTACAGACCGTAGGCCCAGCCAGGGTCGGCCGCGTTCCAGAAAACGTCGTCGGCGCGGACATCGAGCGCGAAGTCCTGGTAGGCCTGGAAACCCGCGAGCGCACGGAGCGGAATCGGGACGGCTTTAGGCGTTCCCGTGGTCCCGGACGTGAACAGCTCGACCAGGACCCCCGCCCCACCGGTCACCGCGGCTTCCGGCAGCGGCGCGGCGGCGGCCAGCATCTCCCGGAACGACAGATCGCCCGCCTCGCCGTCACCGACGACCACGATCCGCCGCGAAGGGTCGTCCGGCAGATCGGCGGACGGCGTCAGCTTCGAACGCTGACCGGCGTCGGCGATGACGACCTTCGTGTCGTTGCCGGTGACGCGCAGCGCGATGGCGGGTGGCGCGAACGCCGTGAACAGCGGGACGTGCACCGCGCCCAGCCGCCAGATCGCCAGCAATGCCACGACCAGCTCCGCGGACTTGCCCATCAACGTCGCGACCCGGTCTCCAGGCCCGACGCCGAGGTCGCGCAGGGCCCCGGCGAAGCGTTCCGACTGCTCGCGCAGCTCGCCGTAGGTGAGATCGTGGCTGGTCAGATCCGCTTCGACCACGGTGAACGCGACCGCCTCCGCCGGATGCCGGTCACACAACAGCGTCGCCGCACAGGCCCGCTCGTCGTCGTAGACCTCGAGCAACCGCCGGACGTGAGCTTCGGTCATCGTTTCTCCCGGGACCTTCCGAAGGCGTACAGTTCCGGAAATCGTGCGGGCGGGCCCGATCCGTCCACCACCCCCGATCGAGGGGGATCACCGAGGAGGGTGAGCCGATGCCGGTCGACGACGCCCAGCTCCTCGGCGCGGTCTCGGACCTGCGCCGGGACACCGGCCTGCCGGTCGGCTTCGCCGGGGTCGCCGGTGCCTCACCGCGGATGCGGCTGACCGCGTTCCTCGGCAACCGCGGCACCGCGCTGAACGGCCTGTCCGTCCGCGCGGGCTGTGGTCTCGGTGGCAAGGCGCTCGCGCTGACCCGGCCGGTGGTCGCCAACGACTACCACAGCGCCACCACGATCAGTCACGACTACGACGAGCCGGTCCGCGACGAAGGCATCCACTCGGTGGTCGCGATCCCCGTCGTCGTGCGCCGCCGTGTCCGCGCCGTGCTTTACGGCGGTCTGCGTGACGAGGCCACCCTCTCCGACCGGACGATCACCGCCGCCCTGCACGCCGCGCGCGATCTCGAACAGACGCTGGCTGTCGAGGACGAGATCGAAAAGCGGCTGGCGGAGGCACGGCCGCTGGCGGAGCATCGCGAGGAGGCCGCGCCGCGCGAACGGCTGCGCGAGGTCTACGGCGAGCTCCGGGCGCTCTCCGGCCAAATCACCGACAGCGTCCTCCGTGACCGCCTCGACGCGCTCTGCGGCAGCCTCGCCGGAGCGGCTCCCCCGGCGGTGCGCCTGGCGCCGCGGGAACTGGACACCGTCGCGCTCGTCGCGCTCGGCTTGACCAACGGCGAGATCGCGCACCGGCTGGGCCTGACCGCGGAGACGGTCAAGAGTTACCTGCGGGACGCCATGCGCAAACTCGACGCGACTTCACGGTTGCAGGCCGTCACGCACGCGCGGCGAATCGGCCTGCTCCCCTGACTTTCTCCCCGAACCGGCGGGTTCGCGTGACTCAACGGACGACACGCGTGATCCAGCGGACGACACGTGTGACTGGATGGACGACACGCGCACTGCGGAGCTCCGCCGCGAGTCGTCCAACCAGTCACGCGAAACCCGCCGCGGCTTCCCGCGAGCGGCGTATACCTCGAATGGGTCAACGCCGCCGGTTGAACGGACCGATTCACTCGGTCAGGTGAAAGACGCGGCCACGCGTCATTCTCGCGACAGGGTCCCCTCTTCTCTGGTGTGTCGGTACCGGCCGGGCAGCCCCCCGAACGGCCGGTACCGACATGGAAGTTCAGCTCAACCGATCCACCAGCGGGCCTTGTAGATCCACGCGCCGTGCAGCGCCAGCTCGGCGCGTGGAAAGGCCAGCCGGACGGTGTCCGTGCACCACGTGCACAGGTGACCTTCCTGCACCGAGGCGGTCAGGATCTGCCCGGTCCGCGGGTTCGTCGACACACTCTTCACATGCGGCCGGTCGATCTCCCGCGCGCCCGCGTAGTGCTGGGTGAACCCGCCACTCGTCTTCGAGAACTGGTACACCCCCGCTTCCGTGGTCACCCACAGCAGATCCGGCCTGCCCGGCACCGGCTGGAGGTCGTGTCCGCCCTTGCTCGGCACCGGCACGGAGAGCCGCTCGGTGAGCACAGGCGCGGCGGGCGTGCCGCCGACGTTCAACGCGACGAGCGCGTCGGTGCCCAGCGCCCACAACACGTTCCGTCCGGCGTCCCACACCACGCCGTGCGCGCCCACCAGCCGGTATTCCGTGTAGGTCGTCGAACGCTGCCCTTGCGAAGCGGTGTAGATCCGCACCCAGCCACCGGTGCTCGCCGCCACCGCGACATTCCCGTCCGGCAGCAGTTCGATGCTGTGCGGGTTGGCGGGACCGCCGACGTTCGCCGCCCAGTAGGCCCGGTCGCCCGCCGGATACGGCACGACAGCGGCGAAACCCCCGGACGCCGACGTCAGCAGATACTTCTCGCCACCTCGTTCGGCGAGCTTCGCGTCGCTCGGGTTGCTCCACGAACCCGCGAGGTCCGCCAGCCCGTTCGCGGCGTTCGGCGCCCACGCCCAGCTCACCTTCCGGTTCTGCCAGGACGCCCGGTCCGCGGGCAGGACCAGGATCCGCTTGGACGCCTGCTCGGTGATGACGATCGAACCGCGATCGCGGGCGCCCGCGTCCGCCACCGCCGGCGCGGACGCCGCGACCGAAAGGCCCACGACGGCCAGCGCCACCAAGGATTTCCGCATGATCTTCATAGGGAGACCGAACCCGCCCCGGGTGACGACCGGGTGGCGGCGGCCCGAAACGTGGATGTCGACGAGATGACCCCGGGTCAGAGGCTCGCCGCGGACCGCCGGAGCAGTACTTCGCCGACCTGGCGGCGGGCCGTCATCGGCACTGGACGGCCGTATCCGAAGCGCAACACGGTATGCGGCCGTCCGAGGTCGGCGAAGATCCGGTCCATCGCGGCCCGGGTCTCCGGGGTTTCGAACGGCCTGCCGACGAACGACGTCGCGAGGCCGGCGGCGGTCGCCGTCAGCAGGACCCGCTGCAGCACCATGCCCGCCCGAAGATCCGCGGCGGGCCCGCCGTCCGCGGTCAGTACCGCGCCGAGCACCGGCTCACCGCTCTCGCGCTCGGCGGCGCAGAACGACTCCTGCGCGGGAATGGAGTGGGGTGACGGCGGCCTGGTCGCTGCCGGGACGCCGTCCGGCGCGTGCGCCGTCCGCCGGGTCCACAACGCGACCTCCGCCTGGAACGCGCCGTTGCGCGCCTGCGCCGCCTCGGCCCGGTGCAGCACGCGCGCGACCGCGTTCGCCCGGTCACCGCGCCCGAACAGCTCCAGCAGCCCGCCTTCCACGAGCGCGGCCGCCCGCAACGTCGTCCGCGCCCACACGGGCACCGGCCGGTCCAGGAACGGGCGACGGTTCGTGTGACGACGGAAGACGACTTCGGCCAGCCTCCGCTCCTCCGGTGAGGAGAACCGGTCGCCCTCGATCTCGAGTTCGGCGAGCAGATCCGGCTCGTCCGGCTTCGGCACCGCCCGCAACGAAAGGGTCTTGCCGTTGGACCGCAACGAAATCATCAGGTTGAACATCGCCGCGCCGCACGAGAGCCGCGCCTCGCGGGCGTCCGGGTCGGCGATCCGGAGCACCCTGGTGCGGTCCAGCCACACCTCGATCCGGTCCCGGTCGGCGACGAACCGCCACGGCTGGGTGTTGAGCGGGGACGGCGCGCGGACGGCGGCCGCCACCGCCTGGTCGACATGGGTCGGCAACGGGATCTTCATCGTGGCCTCTCTCCGGAAGACGAGGGTTGGTCCACCTTCGGCCGGGGTACCCGGCGACCGCAGCGGCCGCCGGTCATGAATTCCGAGGACTTTCGCCCCCGATTCGCGGGAGCGAGGACCAAGGACCCTGTGCCACGAACGGCGGTGATGGGAGTCTCGATGACCGGAACGGAGCCGACGATGACGGACAAGTGGACGATCGACGTTTCCCTGCAGCACGAGCCGTATCGGGTACGCGCCGAAGCGTTGCTCCGGCTCGAAGACGGCGGCGAGTTCGTCGGTGTCGGCATCGCGGAGGCCGGGCTGAGAAACGGCTCGACCTCCCAGATCGGCTCCTATCTCGCGGTGACACGGGCGCTTTCGGACCTCACCGCGGAATTGCTGGAGACCGTCGCCTCCGACCTCGCCCGCTCGGTCGAAGTCGACGGGGTCCTCACCACGCAGTCGACGAACTGACCGCGGTCAGCGCAAGGGGGCGGACCACTCGACCCTGGTTCCGCCCCCTTCTTTCGTCTCCGCCAGGAAGGCCCCGCCCGCCCTTTCCGCGCGATCGCGCAGATTCCGCAGCCCGCCGGGCCCGTCCGGCGCCCCGGCGATCCCGATGCCGTCGTCGGTGACGACGATCCGCAGGATGTCGTCCTTCACCGCGACGCTCACCGAAACCCCGCTCGCCCGAGCATGGCGGACCACGTTGCCGACCGTTTCCCGCACCACCGCTTCGGCGTGTTCGGCGAAGGCGAGCGGAATCGAGTCGAGCGGCCCGGACAGGCTGACCGTCGGATGGGTGGGAGTGTCGTCGGTGAGTTCGGCGATCGAGTCGTAGAGCCGGTGCCGCAGCCGCACTCCCCGCTGGCCGGCCTCGCCGCCGTGGAGATCGAAGATCGCCGTACGGATCTCGTGCACGATCTCGTGCATCTGGTCGATGCTCTCGCCGATCCGCCGCCGCAGTTCCGGCGAGTCCGCGCGGCGGTGGGTGCTCTGCAGGGCGAGCCCGACCGCGAACAACCGCTGGATCACGTGGTCGTGCAGATCTCTGGCGATCCGGTCACGGTCGGCGAGCACGTCGAGTTCCCTGGCCGTGCGCTGCCGCGCCGCCAGTTGCAGCGCGAGCGCGGCCTGGTCGGCGAACGAGGCCACCACCGGCAACTGGGCGAGCTCGAACGGGACGGCGCCCGGGTTCCGCACCGCCATCAGCACGCCGGAGGTCCGCTCTCGCGCCCGGAGCGGCACCACGAGCGTCGGGCCGAGGCAGAACTCCCCGTCGTCGCCGAGCACGAGGTCGGGCACGCTGCGCGGGGTCCGGTCGCGGTAGACCGCCCCCGGCAACGAGGTGGCGACACCGATCCGCGCGCCGGTCAGCTCCGCCGCCCGCGCACCCGCGCAGACGGCGATGGTGAGTTCGTCGGCCTCGTCCTCCCCGTCCGGGCTTACGTCGAGCCGCCCGGGGCCGGGCAGCGCCAGCAGGGTGAGGTCGGAACCGGTGAGTTCGAGTGCCCGGCCCGCGATGAGGTTGAGCGCGTCGACCGGATCGGTGCCGCCCAGCAGTTCCGTGGTCACCTCGCTGGTCGCGGCCTGCCACCGCTGGCGGATCCGCGTCTGCTCGTAGAGATGGGCGTTCTCGATCGCGATCCCGGCCGCGGCGGCGAGTGCCTGGACGACCACCTCGTCGTCCTCGGTGAAACCCTCCCCGCGTTTCTCGGTGAGGTAGAGATTTCCGAACACCTCGTCGCGCACCCGGATCGGGACCCCGAGGAACGAGCGCATCGGCGGATGGCATGGCGGGAATCCGACCGACGCGGGATGCGCCGAGATGTCGGCCAGCCGCACCGGCTTCGCCTCGTCGATGACGAAACCCAGCAGCCCGTGCCCTTTCGGGAGATGCCCGATCTGTTGCTTCGTCTCGCCGTCGATGCCGAGATAGACGAATTCGGCGAGCGATCCGTCGTCGGCGATCACCCCGAGCGCGCCGTAAGCGGCTTCGCCGAGTTCGATCGCCGCCTGCACTATGCGGCGCAGCGTCGCGTCCAGTTCCAGCCCCGACGCGACCGCGAGCACCGCTTCGAGCAGGCCGTCCATCTTGTCGCGGGTGCCGATGAGCCGTTCGATGCGGTCCTGCAGATCCCGCAGCACCTCACGAATCCGCAGCTGGGAAAGGGCGCCGGTGATCCGGTCGTCGCTTCCGCCCAGCCGGTCATGAGCCGACATCCTGCTGCGCCTCCGAAGATCGGGACGAGTCGCGGCCGTGGTGACTTTCTCCTCTTTCGGCCCCGCACCGCGGGCGGGGACCGTCCATGAGACAACCTTATTGCCCGTGGCGCGGCGGCGGGGGAAACCATGACCATACAAGTCACCCGGGTCGGACGTTTGAACTCCGAACAGGTGAATTCCGTGCTCCGGTCGGCGACGCTGGCCCCGTCCACGCACAACACCCAGCCGTGGCTCTTCCGGTGCACCGGCACCGGGATCGAAGTCCACGCCGATCCGCGCCGGATCCTGACGGCCACGGATCCGGACGGCCGGGAAATCGTTCTCTCGTGCGGTGCCGCCCTGTTCACCCTCCGGACGGCGATTCACGCACTGGGCTTCCATCCGGCGACGACCCTGATGCCGAGCCGCGCCGATCCCGATCTGCTGGCCGTCGTCCGCCCGCACGCCGAGCGCACCCCGGATCCGAAGGTCGTCCGGCTGGCCCGCGCGATCCCGCGGCGCCGGACCAACCGGCGGCCGTTCGTATCCGACGCCGTCCCGAAAACCACGCTCACCGCGCTCCGCCACGCGACCGAACTCGAGCACGCGTGGATGTCGAGCCTCGACGCCGAACAGTGCGGGCTGCTGCGAGACCTCACCGCCCGTGCCCGCCGCGAGCAACTCGCCGACCCCGCGTTCCTCGCCGAACTCGGCCGCTGGACCGGCCGGAGCGCGAGCGCTCGCGACGGGGTGCCGTCCTACGCGATGGAGGGCTCCCCCGCCGACGAAAGCTGGCTCCTCGACGGCGTCGGCCAAGCTCACGACGGCACGCCGGCCTCCCCGCTCGTGGTGGTGATCGGGTCGCTGACCGACGAACGGCTCGACCGGTTGCAGGCAGGCCAGGCGCTGCAACGGGTCCTGCTGACCGCGACCTGCGCGGGCCTGGACGCGTCGTTCATCTCGCCGCCGATCATGGTCCGCGGGGCCCGCGCCGAACTCCGGCGTCTCCTCGGCTGCGGCGTGTGGCCGCAGGTGCTGCTGCGAGTCGGCTACGGGTCGCCGCTGCCGTGGACGCCGCGCCGTCCGCTGGAAGACATGCTGCTCGACACTCTCATTTCCGCTTGAGTCAGGCCGGAGGGTTCACTGCCGCCGCAGTTCCGTGGCCAGCACCGCCGCCTGAGTCCGCCGCTGCATCCCGAGTTTCGTCAGCAGCCGGGACACGTAGTTCTTCACGGTCTTCTCCGCGAGGAACATCCGCTCCGCGATCTGCCGGTTGGTCAGTCCCTCGCCGATCAGTTCCAGCAGGGTGCGTTCCTGATCGGAAAGCCCGGCGAGCGGCCCTTTCTTGGCTGCGTCGTCGCGGAACTTCGCCATCAGCGTCGCGGCGGCCCGCGTGTCCAGCAACGACCGGCCCATGCCGACCTCCTTGACCGCCGCCACCAGGTCCATCCCCCGGATGTCCTTGATGACGTAACCGCTCGCGCCCGCCATGATCGCGTCCAGCATCGCCTGCTCGTCGGTGTAGGAGGTGAGCATCAGGCATTTCAGCTCGGGCATCTTGGAGCGCAGTTCCCTGGCGAGCTCGACGCCGTTGCCGTCCGGCAGCCGCACGTCGAGGACGGCGACATCCGGCCGCAGGGCCGGAATCCTCGCCAGCGCCTGGGAAAACGTGGCGGCCTGCCCGACGACGCACAGGTCGGCGTCCTCTTCGAGCATGTCCGCCACCCCTCGACGGACCACCTCGTGGTCGTCGACCAGAAACACCCGGAGCATTCCGACCTCCACGGTTTCCCTCCTCGGATGTGAGCGTACGGCGCACGGCCGGTCACTGCGACAGGCCAAAGGGCCCTGTTCGGCGCCCGTTCGAGTGGCGGCCGCCGACCGGACCAGGTTCATTTGCATCATTCGAGTCAGGACGTTCTGTTCTTCCGGAGCAGTCCGGCCGCTGCGACGATCACCCCATGTCCGAGACCATGTATTCGACGGCCCCCGAGGCCGGGTCCCCCGACCCGGCCGACGACCTCGTGGCCATGCGCGACCGCGTCCGCTTCTATCGGGCCCGCGCCGAGCAACTCCAGTACGCGCTCGACCACCGGCTTCCCATCGAACAGGCGAAGGGAATCCTCGCCGAGCGTTACCAGATCGACATCGACGCGGCGTTCGAACTGCTGCGTTCGTTCTGCCGCAACAACAACATGAAGATCCACGACGTCGCCAGGACGCTCATCGAGCAGCCCAGCGAGGGCGACCGCCGGATCTCTTGCTGAGTCACGCCAAGTTCGGCGGGGGGCCCGCGACCACCACCGGAGCCGCAGACCACGCGGGCTCGGACCGGGCCATGAACCGAACGCCGCCCCCCAGACTCAGGGTCCTCGTCGCGGACGACAACCCGGTCATCGGCGACGCCCTGCGCGCCCTCCTCGAATCCGAACCGGACATCGAAGTGGTCGCCGTCGCGCTCGACGCCGGTGAAGCGGTCGCGCTTGCGGAGCTGCTGACCCCGGAGGTCGCCCTGCTGGACGTGCGGATCCCCGGCGGAGGCGGTGCGTGGATGGCGCGGGAGATCCGCCGCCGGGTGCCCCACACGCGGCTGATGGCGTTCTCCGCGCACAGCGACACCCGGTCCATCGCCCAGATGGCGTCCGCGGGCGTCACCGAATACCTCGTGAAGGGCAGCCCCAACACGGAGATCGTCGCGGCCATCCGCCGCGTCTGCGCGAACAGCGCCAACGGGACCGAGTGACCGCCGCTCAGTCCGCGAGCCAGCGTTCCATACAGGCCAGTAGTTCCTCCGCGTTCACGGGTTTGGTGACGTAATCGCTCGCGCCGGCGGCCAGGCTCTTCTCCCGGTCCCCTTCCATCGCTTTCGCGGTCACCGTGATGATCGGCAGGCCGGCGAACTTCGGCATCTCGCGGATCGCCGCGGTCGTCGCGTGGCCGTCCATCTCCGGCATCATCACGTCCATCAGGATCAGGTCGATGCCGTCGTCGGCCAGCAGTTCCTCGATGCCCTTGCGGCCGTTGGGCGCGTGCACGACCGAAAGTCCGTGCAGTTCGAGCATCCCCGAGATCGCGTACACGTTGCGGGGGTCGTCGTCGACGAGCAGGACCTTGCGGCCCCGCAGCCGCGGCGGGCCGGCGGGCGGGCCGGACGACTGGTCGTCCGGCGACGGCACCGTCACCTCCGGCTGCTGCATCAGTGGGAGGATTCCTTCGAGTTCGCTGGCCGAGATGTGCAGCATGATGCGTTCCCGCAGCATGTCCAGCGACGGCAGCAACTCGACCGGATGCACCTTCGCGTGCCCGTGCAGCAACCGCTCCTGCGCCGCGCTGAGCTTGCGGGTCGCGTACGCCAGCACCGGGACCTCGACGGGATCCGGCCCCTCGGAGAGCCGCTTGAGGAAGCTCAGCGCGCTCGTCCCGGGAATGCTGGTGTCGAGGACGACGCAGCGGTAGCTCTCCCGCTTCACTTCCTCGAACGCCTCCGCCGGATCGGCCACCGCCCGGACCTGGACCGAGCCATGGCTGTCCGCGACGTCGGCCGCGACACCGCGGGAGAGCAAGGTCAGCAGACTGTTCCGCTCGCCCTCCACGACCAGGACCCGCCGCTCCGCGCCCGCGGCGTCCACAGTGGACTCGTCGGGATTCGCGGGCGCGGCGAACCTGGCCACCGGCAGGTAGAGGGTGAACGTGCTACCCCTCCCCAGCACACTGTCCGCCCGGATTTCACCGCCGAGCAGGTACGCGACCTCACGGCTGATCGACAGGCCGAGCCCGGTGCCGCCGTACTTGCGGCTGGTGGTGCCGTCGGCCTGCTGGAAGGCCCCGAAGATCGATTCCAGGTTCTCCTCGGCGATCCCGATTCCGGTGTCGATGACGCTGAAGGCCACCAGTGATTCGTGCGGGAGCGCCCCCGAAGGCGAAACGACGGTGTCGACCAGTTTGACCCGCAGTTCGACGCTGCCGTCTTCGGTGAACTTGACCGCGTTCGACAGCAGGTTCCGCAGCACCTGCCGCAGCCGCTGCTCGTCGGTGAAGAGCAGTTCCGGCACGTTCGGTTCGACGGTGACCTGGAAGTCGAGCCCCTTCTCCGCGGTCAGCGGGCGGAAGGTCGTGCCGACGTAGTCGAGCAGCTGACGCAGCGGGAACGGCTCGTGGTGGATGTCCATCTTGCCCGCCTCGACCTTCGACAGGTCGAGGATGTCGTTGATCAGCTGCAGCAGGTCGGTGCCCGCGGACTGGATCACCTTGGCGAACTCGACCTGTTTGGGCGTCAGGTTCTGCGTCGAGTTCTGCGAGAGGACCCCGGCGAGGATCAGCAGGCTGGTCAACGGCGTACGGAGTTCGTGCGACATGTTCGCCAGGAACTCCGACTTGTACTTCGATGCCAGTGCGAGCTGCTGCGCACGTTCTTCGATTTCCTGGCGCGCCTGCTCGATTTCGAAGTTCTTCACCTCGATGTCGCGGTTCTGCCGCGCGAGGAGTTCGGCCTTCTCCTCCAGTTCCGCGTTGGACACCTGGAGCTTCGCCTGCTGCGCCTGGAGTTCCTCCGAGCGGGCCTGGAGCTCCTCGGCGAGCCGCTGGGACTCCTCCAGCAGCGAGTCGGTCCGCGCGTTGGCGATGATCGTGTTGACGTTGACCCCGATGGTCTCCATCAGTTGTTCGAGGAAATCCTTGCGGACGGCGGTGAATTCGCCGAACGACGCCAGTTCGATGACACCGAGCACCTGGTCCTCGAAGACGATCGGCAACACGATCAGGGTGACCGGCGGGGCGGAGCCGAGGCTCGACGAGATCTTCACGAAACCCGGTGGCGTCCGGTCGACCACGATCGGTTTCTTGGTCTGCGCGGCCTGGCCGATCAACGACTGCCCCATCGCGAAATCCGTGGGCGTGTCCGGGTCCTCGCTGTGCCCGTAGCTGGTGATCAGCCGCAGGCGGGTGCCGTCTTCCCCGGATTCGGTGAGGAACAGCGTCCCGTGCTGGGCGCCGACCAGCGGGGTCAGCTCGTTCATGATGAGCGTGGCCACCACCCGCAGGTCCCGGTGACCCTGCATCAGGCCGGAGATCCGCGCCAGATTGCTGTTGAGCCAGTCCTGTTCCTCGTTCGCCCGCGTGGTCTCGCGCAGCGACTGCACCATCGCGTTGATGTTGTCCTTCAGCTCCGCGACCTCGCCCTGCGCCTCGACCGAGATCGACCGCGTGAGGTCACCGGTGGCCACCGCGCTGGTGACCTCGGCGATCGCCCTGACCTGGCGGGTCAGGTTGCCCGCCAGCTCGTTGACGTTCTCCGTCAGCCGCTTCCAGGTGCCCGAAACGCCTTCGACCTCGGCCTGGCCGCCAAGCCGCCCCTCGCTGCCGACCTCGCGCGCGACGCGGGTGACCTCCGCGGCGAACGCGGAGAGCTGGTCGACCATCGTGTTGATGGTGGTCTTGAGCTCCAGGATCTCGCCGCGGGCGTCGACGTCGATCTTGCGGGACAGGTCGCCCTGCGCGACCGCGGTGGTCACCTGGGCGATGTTGCGGACCTGTCCGGTGAGGTTGTTCGCCATCGAGTTGACGTTGTCGGTGAGGTCCTTCCAGGTCCCGGCGACGTTCGGCACCCTGGCCTGCCCGCCGAGGATGCCCTCGGTGCCGACCTCGCGCGCCACGCGCGTGACCTCGTCCGCGAAGGCCGACAGCGTGTCGACCATGGTGTTGATCGTCTGCGCGAGCGCGGCGACCTCGCCCTTGGCCTCGACGGTGATCTTCTGCGACAGATCGCCCCTGGCGACCGCGGTCGCGACCTGGGCGATGGAACGCACCTGGTCGGTCAGGTTGTCCGCCATGACATTGACGGACTCGGTCAAGCCCTTCCACGTCCCCGACACACCCTTGACGTCCGCCTGACCACCCAACCGCCCCTCGGTACCGACCTCACGCGCGACTCGCGTGACCTCATCGGCGAACGACGACAACTGGCCGACCATCGTGTTGATGGTGTCCTTGAGTTCCAGGATCTCGCCGCGGGCGTCGACGCGGATCTTCTGCGACAGGTCGCCCTTCGCCACCGCCGTGGTGACCTCGGCGATCGAACGCACCTGATCGGTCAGGTTGTCCGCCATGACATTGACGGACTCGGTCAAGCCCTTCCAGGTACCCGACACACCCTTGACGTCCGCCTGACCACCCAACCGCCCCTCGGTACCGACCTCACGCGCCACCCGGGTGACCTCATCGGCGAAGGACGACAACTGATCCACCATCGTGTTGATCGTGTTCTTCAACTCCAGGATCTCGCCCCGCGCGTCCACGGTGATCTTCTGCGACAGGTCACCTTTCGCGACCGCCGTGGCCACCTGGGCGATGGAGCGGACCTGCGCGGTGAGGTTGCCCGCCATGAAGTTCACCGACGTCGTCAGGTCTCGCCAGGTGCCGGCCACCCCGGGCACCTGCGCCTGGCCGCCGAGCGCACCTTCGGTGCCGACCTCACGCGCCACCCGCGTGACCTCATCGGCGAACGACGACAACTGATCCACCATCGTGTTGATCGTGTTCTTCAACTCCAGGATCTCGCCCCGCGCGTCGACCGTGATCTTCTGCGACAGATCACCCTTCGCCACCGCCGTCGTGACTTCGGCGATCGACCGCACCTGATCGGTCAGGTTGCCCGCCATGAAGTTCACCGACGTCGTCAGATCCCGCCAGGTCCCCGCCACCCCTGGGACTTCCGCCTGCCCGCCCAGCCGTCCTTCGCTGCCGACCTCACGCGCGACCCGCGTGACCTCGTCCGCGAAGGACGACAACTGATCCACCATCGTGTTGATCGTGTTCTTCAACTCGAGCATCTCGCCCTTGACGTCGACGGTGATCTTCTGTGACAGGTCACCCTTCGCCACCGCGGTCGCGACCTCGGCGATATCGCGGACCTGGCCGGTGAGGTTGCCGGCCATCGCGTTCACCGAATCGGTGAGGTCCTTCCAGGTCCCCGAAACCGAGGGCACCGCCGCCTGGCCGCCGAGCTTCCCGTCGGTCCCCACCTCGCGCGCGACTCGGGTGACCTCGGAGGTGAACAACGCCAGCTGATCGACCATCCCGTTGAAGACGAGCGCCATCTCGTCCATCAGGACGTCGTCCACCTGGGGCAGCCGGGTGCTGAAATCGCCATCGCGAACGGCTTTCAGGCCTTCCAACAGCCGCTGGAGGCCTTGGTCGTCGATCGCCCCGCCCACCCGGACCGGCTCTCTCGGTCCGCGCTTGCTTCCCGGTTCCGGCATCGAAATGCCTCCTTGTCCTGACTACCCGCGGGGAGGGCCCAGCGGAATCCAGAAGGCCACCGTCGTACCTTCGCCGGGTCTGCTGGAGATCCGAAACCAGCCTTGCGCCGCTTCGGCACGTTCACGCATCGACGCCATGCCGATGTGCTCACCCGACAACGATTCGTGCGCGCTCTCGCCGTCCGCCTTCATCCCATCGCCGTCGTCCGCGACCGTCACCAGCAGCCCGCCGTCCTGTCCGGTCAGCGAGACCACGACGGAGGTGGCGTTCGCGTGTTTACGCACGTTCACCAGGGCCTCCTGCAGGATCCTGAAGGCGGTGACCACGAGGTCTGGCGGCGGTTCGACGGCGAGGTCGTGCCGCAGTGTGCAGTCGAGCCCCCAGCCCGCGACGACCTCGTGGAGGTAGTCACGGACGGAAGCGACCAGGTCTTCGTCGTTCAGCGCGGGCGGCCGCAATTGGGCGACGAGGATCCGCAAGCGTCGGATCGCCCCTTGGATCGCTTCGTCGAGTTGCCTCAAAGCGGGATCCCGCCGTTGCGCGGCGAGCATCTGCAACCGCATGCTCACCGCGATCATCGACTGAATGGAATCGTCGTGAACATCCCACGCGATACGGCGACGTTCTGTTTCCTGCGCCCGGACCAAATGTGCGAAGGCCAGGCGGCGTTCGGTCCTTTCCTCCAGTGTTTTCCGGCGTTCGGTGAGATCACGGGTGACTTTGCCGAAACCGACGAGCTCGCCTTGTTCGTCCCGCAAGGCGGTGATCACGGTGCTGGCCCAGAACCGTTCGCCGCCGCGCCGGACGCGCCAGCCCTCCTCCTCGTGACTCCCCATCTCGGCGGCGACCAGCAGCTCCGAGGCCGGTTTGCCGTCGGCGACGTCTTTCTCGGTGTAGAAAACGGAGAAATGACGGCCGAGGATCTCGTCCTCGGAATAGCCCTTGATCCGCTCCGCCCCCGGATTCCAGCTGATCACCCTGCCCTCGACGTCCAGCAGGTAAATGGCATAGTCGACGACGCTGTGCATGAACAACCGGAAGAGCACAGCGCTGTGGTGATCAGGCGTCCGTTCCGATGGCGGCATGGCCATAGTGCAGCTTGGCACTCGGATACGACTCCCCGCTACGGCCGTTCGAGGAGGCCATTCTTGCGCGCGTGCGCCACGGCTTCGAGTTTCGAATGGGTCCCGGTCTTCACCAGGATCCGCTGCACGTGATTCCGCACGGTGTTCCGCGCGAGCCGCAGCTCTTCGGCGATGCGGTCGGTTCCCGCGCCTTCGGCGATCATCCCGAGCACCTGTCGTTCCCTCAGGGTGAGTACCGGTCCGAGCCTGCCCTGGCTGCCCGCCAGCATGGCCAGCGCGCCGCTGAGCAGCTCGGGGTCGATGACCACGTCGCCCGCCGCGATGGTCCGGATCGCCGTGACCAGCTCGTCGAGGAGACCGGATTTCAGCAGCAGCCCGGCCCCACCGACCTCCAGGATCCTGGCGGCGATGGCACTGTTCGCGTCGCCGGTCAGCACCAGCACCCTGCTCGACGGCGAGACCGCGCGGAACCCGGCGATCGCCTCGATCCCGTCGCCGTCCGGCAGCCGCCGATCGAGCAGCACGATATCGGGCAGGTGCTCTTCCGCCGCGACCATCCCGTGCGCCAACGACTCCACCGACGCCACCAGGTCGATCTCCGGGAATTCCTCGAAGGCCGCGCCCAGCGCTTCGGCCACCATCTTGTGGTCCTCGACGAGCAGCACCCGAATCGGTCGTGTCTTCGGAGCGGGCACGGGCCGCGGGGAGTTCGGGTTCGGCATGCACCTTCTCCGTCGATCGTGGTCTCGCCTTGACCATTGTCCGGCAGATTCCCGGAAATCGATCCCGTCCACGGCCGCATTCACCCTGGTGCGAACTCGCGTGTCCGGAGCCGGAACACGCGTGATCGGACGCGTAACTCGCGTGATTGAAGGCGGAACACACCCGAAGCGGTCCGCCTGGCGGGCGAGTGGGGTCTTTGTGCCCTCGATGGCACAACCTTCGGCGGTGACCGGAACGGCCTTCGGTGGCCCATCGTCATAGGTGACGACTGCCGGATCGAGCGCGGGGGAAGGGTGACCGGGACGTGACCACGAGGATCTGCGAGACCCGCCGCCGTCCCGGCACGCCCGCCGCCGTCCGCCGGGCACGGGTCGCGGCCGAACTCGAGCGGGTGCCGGAGGGCGTGACGAGGCCCGAAACGTACGCGTCGCTACTCGACGACGTCCTGACCGCGATCCGGCATCTCGACGGCACCGCCTTGGCCACGCGGTGGAACCCGCGGGACCGGCGCGTCCAGCGACTGCGCGGCTGGCTCAGCGGCGCACCCGGCTGACCGGGCAGGCGCCCGTCACACCGGGCGCCACCGGCCGATGTCGGACTCCATCGGCACGATCCGGGTCAGCGACGAGCGGATCTTCAGTTCCCTCGCCCTGTCCCTGCCCTGGGTCCCGCGAGGCGCGTACGGGTAAAAAGTGCCGCGCTCCCGGCGATAGACCATGGTCAGCTTGGGGTGGCGCATATCCGGCAGCTCGGCGAAGTCGACCGTCGTGTGCAGCAACCAGGACGCGAACCCGGCCTGTGCCAGCCGCTCGTTGACGTCGGCGAGGTCGCCGAGCAACCGGCCGAGGTCGCCGTTCTCCCGCCAGCACCGGACGATCGTCCGCCCGAGCCCGTCGTGATCGACCACGTTGCGCCGGACGGGATCCCCGGCGAGCCCGGCGACGAACTCCGCCTCCGTCCCCTCGCCCGGACGGCCTTCCGCGACGAAGCAGACCGTCCCCGATCCGGTGGGCGCCAGCCCATACCCGGACCGCAGCGTCACCGCCGCGGACCTCAACTCCAGCAACGGAAGCAGGCTCGGCCGCACCGACCGGCTCCTCCGAAGACTTCCCAGCAACGCCATGACTTCACCGCACCCTTCTGCCGCGTGAAGCCTTTCCGACCACGCCGTCGCGTCCTAGGGCCGCACGGTCGCGCGTTGTCCGGGACAAGTCCCCGGTTCCGGTGACCAACGGCCCTACCAGCCTCGCCTGCCCCTTTCCGGCAGCCGTCACCGGTCTCGCGGCCCGAGTTCCGGTGCGTCCAGCGTGCCGTCGACGACGCCGCGCGCGACCTCCGACAGCTTCCTGTTCGCACCGCGGGCGAAAGAACGCAAGCGATGGAAGGCGGTGCCGACATCGACACCGGCGCGTTCGGCGAGCATGCCTTTCGCCTGTTCGACGACGATCCGGCTGTCGAGCGCGGCCTGCAACTGCTCCGAAAGCGACCGGTAGTGCCGCAATTCCCGCTGCTGCAGGAGACACAACGTCGCGACGTCGGCGAGCGCCCGGCCAAGACGGCGGTCTTCGGCGCTCAGGACCGTGGTTTCGGCACTGAGGAAGGCGATCGCGCCGACGGTTTCGTCCGTCGTGCGCAACGGGAGGGCGGAAACCGCGGCAAAACCCTTCCCCGCCATTTTGGCGGCGTAACCCGGCCAGCGCGAAGCCTCCGCGGAAAGGTCGCGGACGGCGATGTCGCTCCCGGTTTCGAACGACTCGCGCGCGGGCCCTTCCTCCACCACCGCGGGATGACGTTCGAGTTCGAGACCCGGCAGGAAGACCTCGGTGGAATCGATCGGCAGCAGCCGCGCGCATTCGCTGGACAAGGTGTCCACCACCCGGTCCGGTCCAAGGTCTTCCGTGACACTCGCGGTCAAACTCGCGAAGGCGGCACAGACCGCGGGCTCCCGGTCCGCTCGCCAGCTGCTCACCCGAGCGATTCTGGCCCCCACCGCGACCAGCGGCAACGACCAGATGGAGGATCCTGTACCGGCGGCGTCACGCACCGCGACGACCGTTGATCTCGGCTGGATAACGGCGAGCGGGCTCAGTGCCGCCGCAAGGAAAACGGCGGGACCGTGTTCGCCCTCAGCGCCTCTTCGTCCATTGTGGACTCACCGATTCCCACCTTGCCGATCTTTTCCGCGACGAGCGCGCCGGGATCTTCGAGCGCGTCAGCCCTGCCGCTCAGGAACGCCCACTCGTGCTCGTCCGAACCGTAGTAGAGAACGGTCCCGAACGACTCGCCGAACCGGCGCCACGCCGTGATCAACGTCTGGTTGCGCCACAGCGTCGGGCAGCCCGCCTGGCACCCGACCACTCCGCCGTCGGTGAGCAACGCCGTGCACCGGGCCAGGAAATCGGTACCGTACAACCGGTTGTGCTGCGCCTCCGGATCGTCGTTCTCGTCCGGCAGGTCGATCACGACCACGTCGTAGGAGTCCCCGCGCTCACGCGCCTCGGCGAGGAATTCCCAGCCGTCGCGGTAGTGGATCCGGATCTTCCCCTCTCCGCGCTCGGCACGGGCCAGATCGTCGAGCGTGTAGCCGTAGGGAAGATGTTCGGCGCAGGCCCGCACCGCTTCGGCGTCGATGTCGACGTGATCGACCACCTCGGCGCCCGCGGCGACCGCGAGTTCGGAGGCGACCCCTTCGCTGGAGCCGATGATCAGCACCCGCTCGACGCGCTCGGCGAGCAGCAGCGAGGGGACCATCAGCGCCTCGTGGTAGACGAGCTGGCTCAGTTCGGTGCTCTGCCGTTCGTCGTCGCAGAACAGGGAGATCCCTTGCGCGGTCCGTCCGATGAGGACGTTCTGGAACGCGGTGCGGCCCTCGAACAGGACCTCCTCGACGTCCCAGTTCCGGGTGAGCCCCGCGCCCATCGGCTCGACGATCACTCGCTGCGCCATCAGTTCTCTCCTCGTTCCACGGTGGACATCCGGACGGTACCGGCGCCCAGCATCTTCGCCAGCAACGCGACCGCGCGTTCCGGATCCGCCCGGTCCCCGCAGGTGAACACGTCCACGAACACCGAGCCGATCTCCGGATAGGTGTGCACCGACGCGTGCGATTCCGCCAGCAGCGCGAGCACGGTGACCCCTTGCGGGGCGAAGGAATGCGACACGACTTCGCAGACAGTCGCGCCCGCCTCGGTCACCGCTTCGGCGAGCGTCTTCTTGAGGAGCACGGCGTCGTCGAGCAACGACGGCTCGATCCCCTCGAACTCCGCGAGTACGTGGCGGCCAGCGAACCGGCCGACGAGTGGTACTTCACCCGGCATCGGCGAACCTCCCCACACAATAGGTACGCAACGGCTCGATTCCGTTGAACGCGACGGACGAATAGCTGGCGGTGTACGCCCCGGTGCCCGGGATGTCCAGCCGGTCGCCAGCCTTCAACGACAGCGGCAGGGCGCACGGCGTCCGCTGGTAGAGCACGTCGTCACCATCGCAGGTCGGCCCGGCGAGGACCACCGGTCCTTGCGGTCCCTTGACGCCGACGGCCTCCAGCCGATACGCGACGGCTTCGTTCTCGCACTCCGCCATTCCGTTGTACCTGCCGACGTCGAGGTAGACCCAGCGGCGTTCGTCGGCGGCGGCGCGGGTCGTCACCAGGACGACCTCGGTCCTGATGAGCCCGGCGTCGCCGACGATCACGCGCCCCGGCTCCAGCAGCAGCTCCGGCCCCGGCAGATGCTCGCGGCGGGCGTCGTGGATCACCGCGGCGTAGTCCGTCAGCGACGGCACGGGCTCCCGGTGTTCGGTGGCGAACCCGCCGCCGATGTTGAGCCGCTCCAGTACGACGCCCGCGTCGGCGGCGACCTTGGCCGCGGTCGCGATCCCGATCTCCCAGGCGGCCGGATCCGGCTGCTGCGAGCCGACGTGGAACGCGATTCCCGGCCGCAGGCCGGCTTCCGCGACCTGGCGGAGCAGGGCGGCGGCCACCGCGGGCTCGCAGCCGAACTTGTGGCCGAACGGCGTGACCGAGTCCGGACCGCCGGTCAGGAGGCGGACCGAGACCAGCGAACCGGGCGCGTGCTCGCCCAGATTCGCCAGATCACCGGCGGAATCCGTGGTGAATTCACGGACTCCGCGCTCGTACGCGAAGGCGATGTCCGCCGGTTTCTTGATCGTGTTGCCGTAGGCCAGGTCCGCCGCCCGCGCGCCATGGGACAGGCACAGCTCGATCTCGGCCGTGCCAGCCACGTCGAACCCCGCACCGGTCGACGCCACGGCGTCGAGCACCTCGGGAGCCGGATTCGCCTTGACCGCGTAGCGGATCAGCGCGTCCGGGAACGCCGCCGACACCGCGGCCGCGCGCTCCGCGACCAGGTCGGTGTCGACGACCAGGCACGGTGTCGGCGGCTCGCGGTCCGCCAGGAAGGCGCGGATCCGGTTCAGGCTTGCGGTCACACGCCCCAGGGTGTCAAAGCCCGATCACCGGCCCGGAACCCGGGTCACGCCCGGGAGTCACTCGAAGACTGCTCCGGCAGTTCCACGCCGTGCTCGGCGGCCAGTCGCTCCAGGTTGGCCAGATCGGCGCCGACGGCCGACGCCCTGTCCTCGTCCGAGGCCTGCTTGGCGATCTGGACGTCCTCCCTCGCCTGCCGTACCCGGTCCCGCAGATTCACCGCGAACTCGCTCATCGTGCACCCCCGATCTCCCGCACCTTGTCTGCTTTCACCCTAGGACCCTCCGAATCGGTCACCCACGTGATCTGCGTCATCACGGGTTCGTTCGTGTCGGAGTGAAGCAGTATGACGGCACGCCCCGGGTTTCGCAGATCAGCGGAGCCCTGCCTTTTCGGTGGGTTCCGGCGCGGCCGCCCGGCGGCCGATCACCGCGAGCGGGACGAGAGCGCACAGTCCGCCCGCGACCGCGACCAGAACGTATCCGCCGAGGCCGAACAGCTGCCCGGCGAGCAGGCTCGCCGCGGCCGAGGTCCCCCAGACGAAGGCGTCGACAGTGCCTTGCGCCCTCGTCCGCTGGGCAGGCGGGAGATCGCGGCTGAGCATGCTGCTGCCGCCGACGAACACCAGGTTCCAGCCGTAGCCCAGCAGGAACAGCGCGACCGGGATTCCCACGTGATGCGAAGCGGGAGCGGCGATGACGGTCATCGCCGCGACGGCGAGCGTGCCGATCCCGCCGAAGATGGTCGCGCGGCCGCCCCAGCGGTCGGCGATCCAGCCGGACAGCGGTGCCAGCGCGAACATCCCGACCAGATGGGCGCTCAGCACCCAGCCGACGACGTCGAGGCCCTGACCGTGCTGGTGCAGCTGGACCGGCGTCATCGTCATCACCGCCACCATGGCCAGCTGCGCGCCGACCATCGCCACGAGCGGACCGAGGATCACCGGGTTCCGCACGGACATCCGCTCCCGCCTCGGCACCCCCTCCGCCGGGGCGGCGAGGCCGCGCGGCAGGGTGGCGACGGCGACCACGGCGATGGCGACGACGATCGCGCCCGCCACGATCGGGCCGGACAGCGCGGGCAGGTCCGCGGCTTCCGCCCTCGCCGCGGCCGGTGCGATCAGTGCGGGCCCCGCGACCGCGCCGACCGTCCCCGCCCAGACCATTGTGGACAGTGCGAACCCCTTGCGGTGCTCGGGCGACAGGTCGGCGGCCGTGTACCGGGACAACTGCGCGCCGCTGTTGCCGAAGCCGATCAACGGCATCCCCGCCACCAGCGCGAGCACGGATCCGCCGAGCACACCGGCGAACGAGATCAGCGCGCCCGCCACCGCGGCGCCGTACATCAGCACCAGGACGAGCCGCCTGCCGTAGCGGGCGGCCAGTGCCCCCGACCACAGCGAACCCGCCGCGGAACCGAGTACCAGGACGGCGTTCGGCAATCCACTCCACGCGGCGCCGGCGTGCTCGACCACGATCAGCGCGGCCGTGGTGGACAGGCCGACGACCGCGGTACTGAGACAGGCGACGCCCATGAAGAGCGCGAACATCGGTTTCATGCTTCAAACCTAAGGATTCCGGACGCCGCGGCGAATAGGCTGACGAAGGCCTCGCCGGGGTGCGAGGCGCATCATGGAAGGAATCCGGGCGCGATGACCTTACGATCGGAAAGGGCGCTGGACGACCTCGACTGGCGGCTCCTCGAAACGCTCCAGAGCGACGGGCGGCTCTCGTTCAAGGAACTCGGCCGCCGCGTGAACCTCTCCGCCCCGGCCGTCGCCGAACGGGTCCGGCGGCTGGAGGAGGCGGGCGTGATCACGGGGTACCGGGCCCAGGTCGACGCCCGCCGCGCCGGGTACGACCTCCAGGCGTTCGTCGAGATGCGCTGCTCGCTCGGCAGCTGCCTGCTGCGCACCAGCAAGTCGGAGGACTACCCCGAGGTGGTCGAGCTGCACCGGCTCAGCGGCGACCGCTGCACCATGCTGAAGGTGCGGGCCGTCTCGCTCGAACACCTCGAAGGCCTCTTCGAACGGCTGGGCAAACACGGCGAGATCCGGTCGTCGGTGGTGCTGTCGACCCAGTACGAGGGCAGGCCGGTCGGCCCGCCGGTCGAGGACTACCTGAAGGCGACGAAGAGCGAGGGCTGGAGCGTCTGAACGTCACCGGTCAGGAATCGAGAAGCGACGGGGGCCACGTTCACCTAGCGTGATCGTCGGCGAGGCAGAACGCCTCGAAGCTGGTTAGATCTAGCCGGTGAGGCTGACGGAACGTACACGCGGCCCACATGAGGATGGAGAGAAGATGCGCAAGACCACCAGGCCGCGGCCGCCCGAGCAGCACCCCGCCGACAGCCACGACCTGATCCGCGTGCTGGGCGCGAGCGAGAACAACCTCAAGAACGTCGCCGTCGAGCTGCCGAAGCGACGGCTGACGGTGTTCACCGGGGTTTCCGGATCGGGCAAGAGCTCCCTGGTCTTCGACACGATCGCCGCCGAGTCGCAGCGGCTGATCAACGAGACGTACAGCACCTTCGTGCAGGGCTTCATGCCGACGCTGGCCCGGCCCGAGGTCGACGTGCTCGACGGCCTGACCACCGCGATCATCGTCGACCAGCAGCGGATGGGCTCCGACCCGCGCTCCACGGTCGGCACCGCCACCGACGCCCACGCCATGCTGCGCATCCTCTTCAGCCGGCTCGGGAAGCCGCATATCGGCTCGCCTCAGGCGTTCTCCTTCAACGTCGCGTCGATCTCGGGCGCCGGCGCGGTGACCGTCGAGAAGGGCGGGCGGACCACGAAGGAACGCCGGGAGTTCAGCATCACCGGCGGCATGTGCGCCCGCTGCGAGGGCCGGGGGAAGGTCAACGACATCGACCTCACCGCGCTGTACGACGACACGAAGTCCCTCAACGAGGGCGCGCTGACGATCCCCGGCTTCTCCATGGACGGCTGGTACGGCCGCATCCTGCGCGGCTGCGGCTTCTTCGACCCCGACAAGCCGATCAAGAAGTACACCAAGCGGCAGATGAACGACCTGCTCTACAAGGAGCCGGTCAAGCTCAAGATCGAGGGCATCAACCTGACCTACTCGGGGCTGATCCCGACGATCCAGAAGTCGTTCCTGTCCAAGGACCGCGAGGCGATGCAGCCGCATATCCGCGCGTTCGTCGACCGCGCGGTCACCTTCGCCGTCTGCCCGGAATGCGACGGGAGCAGGCTCAGCGAACTCGCGCGGTCGTCGAAGATCAAGCGGATCAACATCGCCGACGCCTGCAAGATGCAGATCAGCGACCTCGCCGACTGGGTCCGCGGCCTCAAGGAGCCGTCGGTGGCGCCGCTGTTGGAGAAGCTCCAGCACACTCTCGACTCCTTCGTCGACATCGGGCTCGGCTACCTCTCCCTGGACCGGCCGTCCGGCACGCTTTCGGGTGGTGAGGCGCAGCGCACGAAGATGATCCGGCACCTGGGCTCCTCGCTCACCGACGTCACCTACGTCTTCGACGAGCCGACCATCGGGCTGCACCCGCACGACATCCAGCGGATGAACAACCTGCTCCAGCAGTTGCGGGACAAGGGCAACACGGTGCTGGTCGTCGAGCACAAGCCGGAGACCATCGCCATCGCCGACCACGTCGTCGACCTCGGGCCCGGCGCGGGAACCGCGGGCGGGACGATCTGCTTCGAGGGCACCGTCGAAGGCCTGCGCGCGAGCGACACCATCACCGGCAGGCACCTCGACGACCGGGCGTCGCTCAAGGACAGCGTCCGCAAGCCGACCGGCAAACTGGAGATCCGCGGCGCGGACCGCCACAACCTCCGGAACGTGGACGTCGACGTCCCGCTCGGCGTCCTCTGCGTGGTCACCGGTGTCGCGGGCTCCGGCAAGAGTTCGCTGATCCACGGCTCGATCCCCGCCGCCGAGGGCGTGGTCTCGGTCGACCAGACCCCCATCCGCGGCTCTCGACGGAGCAACCCGGCCACCTACACCGGCCTGCTCGAACCGATCCGCAAGGCCTTCGCCAAGGCCAACGGGGTGAAGCCGGCGCTGTTCAGCGCCAACTCCGAGGGTGCCTGCCCGAGCTGCAACGGCGCGGGCGTCATCTACACCGACCTCGGCATCATGGCGGGCACCGCGACCACCTGCGAGGAATGCGACGGCAAGCGGTTCCAGGCGTCGGTGCTGGAGTACACCTTCGGCGGCAAGAACATCAGCGAAGCGCTCGAAATGCCGGTCTCCGAGGCCGTGAAGTTCTTCGGCGAGGGCGACGGGCGCATCCCGGCCGCGCACGCCATCCTCAGCAGGCTCGACGACGTCGGGCTCGGCTACCTCAGCCTCGGCCAGCCGCTCACCACGCTCTCCGGCGGCGAGCGGCAGCGGCTGAAGCTCGCGACGCATATGGGCGACAAGGGCGGCGTCTACGTCCTCGACGAGCCGACCACCGGTCTGCACCTCGCCGACGTCGAGAACCTGCTCGGCCTGCTGGACCGGCTCGTCGACTCCGGTAAGTCCGTGATCGTGATCGAGCACCACCAGGCGGTCATGGCGCACGCCGACTGGATCATCGACCTCGGCCCCGGCGCCGGTCACGACGGCGGCAAGATCGTCTTCGAGGGCACGCCGTCCGACCTCGTCGCGAGCGCTTCGACGCTCACCGGCGAACACCTGGCGGCCTACGTCGGCAAGTGAGCCTCGCCCCTCCCGCATTTAGTCCTCTAAATGCGGGGAGGTCACTCGCCGTCGGTGTCGAGGCCTTCCCGGTCCGCCCACTCGAGCAGGGTATCGAGCGAGTACGCCGTGTCGTCGATGCCCGCGTGCAGGTCGCCGAATTCGGCGAAGCGCGCGGGCACGGTGGCGATGGTGAACTCACGCGGTTCGACGTCGTCGATCTCGTCCCACCGGATCGGCGTCGAGACGACGGCTTCGGGCACGCCGCGAACCGAGTACGCGCTCGCGATGGTGTGGTCGCGCGCGTTCTGGTTGTAGTCCACGAACAGCTTCGACGGGTCGCGGTCCTTGCGCCACCAGGTGGTGGTGACCTCGTCGGGCAGCCGGCGCTCGACCTCGTGCGCGAAAGCGAGCGCCGCCCGGCGGACCTCCTGGAAACCCCAGCGTGGCTCGATCCGCACGTAGACGTGCAGGCCGTGCCCGCCCGAGGTCTTCGGCCAGCCGGTGATCCCGAGTTCGTCCAGGATCTCGCGGACGGTGTGGGCGACCTTCCGCACGGTGGAGAACGGGCAGTCGGGCATCGGGTCGAGGTCGATCCGCCATTCGTCGGGGCGTTCCGTGTCGGCGCGGCGGGAGTTCCACGGGTGGAACTCGACGGTCGACATCTGCACCGCCCAGACCACGTCCGCCGGATGGGTGACGCACAGTTCGTAGGCGTGCCTGCCGGAGGGGAAGTCGACGCGGACGGTCTGCAGCCAGTCGGGAGCACCGTTCGGCACCCGCTTCTGATGGACCTTCTCCCCCGACACACCGGACGGGAACCGGTGCAGCATGCACGGCCGTTCCCGCAGCGCCCGCACGATCCCGTCGCCGACGGCGAGGTAGTACCGGACGAGGTCGAGCTTGGTCTCGCCGCGTGCCGGGAAGTAGACACGATCCGGGTTCGAGACGCGCACCGTCCGGTCGCCGACCTCGATCTCCACCGCCGAGCTTTTCGCCATACAGGGAAACTAACGCGAAAGCCGCCTGTCCGCGCTCTGCCAGGATGAACGACATGGCACCACGGACACGCGCGGAGGCACTGACCCGCGAGCGCATCGTCGAGGCCGCCGTCGAACTCCTCGACGCGGCGGGCGAGCGCGGGCTGACCTTCCGGACGCTGACCGAACGGCTCGCCACCGGCCCCGGCGCGATCTACTGGCATGTGCCGAACAAGGGCGCGCTGCTCGACGCCGCGACCGCGTCCGTCATCGCCACCGCGCTGAGTGTGGTGGCCGAGGGCTCACCGCAGGACGAGATTCGGGCCATCGGACTCGGTCTGTTCGAAGCGATCGAGCGGCACCCATGGCTTTCCCCGCAGCTCGCCCTCCAGCTTTCCCATAGCCCTCGCGGTTCGGTGACGCCGCGGATCTTCGAAAGCATCGGACAGCGGGTCAGCGCGCTCGGCGTCCCCGAAACCACCTGGTTCACGGCGACGTCGGCGCTGGTGCACTACATCTTCGGCGCCGCGGGCCAAAACGCCGCGAACGCCAGGGTGCTCGGGCCAGGGATGGACCGCGCCGAATTCCTCCACGCCGCGGCGGACGCCTGGGAAGAACTCGATCCCGGCGAGTTCCCCTTCCTCCGGGCAGTGGCCGCCGAGGCGCGCGATCACGACGACCGGACGCAGTTTCTCATCGGGATCGATCTGATCCTCGCCGGGATGACCGGCGCCGGTGGATCGCGGCGACCATGACCGCGAACACCGCTCCGAGGAGGGTCACGTCCACCGCCGGGACCCAGCGCACCTCGCCGCCCTTGAGGACGTAGGCGCCAACGGGCCTCGCGGCGAGGATGAAACCGCCACCCTCACCTTCCTTGTCCTGTTCGGAGCCGTGCCCGCCGCCTCCGCCGCCGATCACCCTCGCGGCCGGGATGATCACGACGCCGTCCTTCTCGACGGGCTCGCCGTAGACACGGCGGACGGTGAGGTTGTCGCGCATGACGCCGACGACCTTTTCGAGTCCCATCGAGGTCAGCCTTCCTGTGGCAGCGCCGACATCACTTCGGACACCGGGCGCAGATGCTCCTCCAGTAACCGTGAGGCCTCTTTGACGTCGTGGGCGTTCAACGCGGCGACCAGCGCCCGGTGTTCCTCGTTGATGACCGTCAGCCGTTCCGGGCGCGCCTCCAGCGCGCGGACCGTGACCCGCTGCTGCCGTGAACGGAGCGTGTCGTACAGCTCGGTCAGGACGGTATTGCCCGCGGCGTTCACGATGGCGCGGTGGAACCGGCGGTCGAAACCCGAAACGGCGAACCAGTCGCGTTCGGCGCCGGAGCTCGCCATCGCTTCGATGAGCTCCGGCAGTTCGGCGGGCGCTCCCGCCCGGTTCGCGCAGAGCGCGGCGATCGCGTGCCCTTCGATCAGTCGCCTGCTCTGGTAGACCTCCTCCAGTTCCCTGGCGGTGACCGTGCGCACCTGGGCGCCCTTGCGGGGCAGGAGACTGATGAACCGCTCGGCCGCCAAGCGGTGGAACGCCTCGCGCACCGGGGTCCTGGAGACGCCGACGACGCCGGAAACCCACATTTCGTCGAGGAAGCGGCCGCCCTCCAGCTCACCCGAGATGATTCCGTCGCGCAGCCACGTGTAGACCCGCTCGCGCGCCGGGCCGCCCCCTTCGGCGGTCACAGTCATCTCGTTCCCCCTCTATTCCCTTACTTTCCGCGACAGAGCCTACACCTGGACCACTCAAGTATCCATCATGTATACAAGAGTTCCACTGATTGGAAGGGGTCCCATGGTGCACGTCGCGGTGGCGCAGTTCGCGCCCGGTAACGACAAACAGGCCAACCTCGCCCGAGTCGCCTCCCTCGTCGGCGAAGCGGCCGACCGCGGTGCGCGGGTGGTCGTCCTGCCCGAGTACTCGCTGTTCACCGTACCGACGATGAGCCGGGAATTCGTGACCTCGGCCGAAGAACTCGACGGGCCCTTCGTCACCGAGCTGCGGGGCCTCGCGAAGGACCGGCAGATCACCGTCGTCGCGGGTATCAACGAAGCACTCCCCGGCGGCGAGCGGATCTCGAACACGCTCGTCGCGGCCGGCCCCGACGGCGCGATCGCCGCGCTCTACCGCAAGCTGCACCTGTACGACGCCTTCGGTTTCCGCGAATCGGAACTGGTCCGGCCCGGCGACATCGAAGCACCGGAGACGTTCGAGGTCGACGGGATCACCTTCGGCCTCCAGACCTGCTACGACCTGAGGTTCCCGGAGGTCACCCGCCGCCTGGTCGACGCGGGCGCGGACGCGGTGCTGCTGCCCGCGGAGTGGATGCCCGGCCCGCTCAAGGAGGACCACTGGACCACCCTGGTCCGGGCCAGGGCGATCGAGAACACGATCTATCTCGTCGCGGCGGGGCAGGCCGCCCCCGCGGGTTCCGGGCACAGCATGATCGTCGACCCGATGGGCGTCGTCGTCGCCTCGCTCGGCGAGCGCACGGGCACCGCGACAGGCGAGGTCTCCGCCGAGCGGATCTCCGAGGTACGCGCCAAGAACCCGGCGCTGGAACTGCGCCGGTTCGCCGTCACCCCGAAGTCCTGAGTATCTTCTGACCCGGAGGTCCGTTCGTGAAGACACGCCCTCGGGCGTGGTGACGCGGCTTCCGTTCGCCTGGGTGCCGGGTGGCCGCCCGGCACCCAGGCTCGTTTCACGGCACCAGCAGTCCCCAGTGGACGGCCTACGGGACGAACAGCACGGTCCCGGCCAGCAGCAGGCCGACCCGGACTCCCCCGCGTTCCTTCTTCCGCCACCACGAAACCGCGGTCACCGCCCCGGCGACGACGACCCCGGCCGCGATCACCTGCAACGCGAGCCACGGCAACGTCCGTCCGAAAAGGACCGGACCCGGCGCCATCGCCGCCCCCGTCGTCAACACGACGTAGTAGACGAGGAATCCCACCGTGCCGAGCAGGCCTGCCGACGCCAGCCAACGGGCAGGCTTGCCGAGCGGGACCTCCTTACGACGGCGGAACAACGCCGTCACCGGATAGGCCGCGAACGCCAGCAACGCCAGCGCCCAGACCCCGATCTGCACCCACGGCGCCTCGTACCAGGCGAGCGGTGCCAGCGCGGCGCTTTGGCTCGCCTGGACCGGAGGCGGATCGGCGGACGGCCCGTGCTTCGCTCCGTTCACCCAGTTCGCGACGAGGTCGAGGTAGCCCGGAGCGAAACCGTCGAGCTTGTCGAAACCATCGGTGGTCGGCCGGAGCCCGTGCTGAGCCTGCGGGAACACCTTCAGCGTGTACTGCCGGTTCCCAGCCCGGTCCAGCGTTTCCCGGAAGATCCGGACGGCCTCGCCGGGCGGGGTGAGCCGATCCAGTTCGCCCCACAGACCGAGCACCGGCTGCCGCACCTTCTCCAGCACCGGAACCGGGTCGTATCCCGCCTCGGGGAACACGCCCGCGCCCGCGAGGGTCCGCATGTTCGTCGACGACACCATGTCCACCATCGAACCGGTGACCCCGCCGCGGCGCAGATAGGTCTCGAAGGTCCACGACTGCTGGCGGTCAGGCGAAACGCCGTTGGCGCCGACGGTGACCACGAACGCGACGTCCTTCGACTTCGACGCCGCCAGCGGCGCGACCCAGCCTCCTTCGCTCAAGCCCCACACGCCGACTCGGGCGGGATCCACCCCAGGATGTGAACGCAGCGCCTCGACCGCCGCGAGAGCGTCGTCGGCCAGGACCGAGTAGTCCCGCTCGAACAGCGAATAGCCCTCGGTCCGCTTGTCGTAGATCAGCGTCGCGATCCCCGCCTTGGCGAAGGATTCCGCCTCGGCGCGGTAGTCGTCCCGGTCGTGTTCGCCGGATCCGTGCACCATGACGATGCCCGGCGCCGGACCGCCGCCCTCCGGCGCGACCACCGTTCCCCGCAGGGTGACCCCGTGGCTGGTGAACGAGACTTCGCCGTCCGGCGCCGCGGCGGGCAGCGGTGATGAGACCGCGACGACGGCCGCGAGCAAGGCGGCGATCATCGCCTGCTCACCCGGACGACCTCCAGCGACGGCGACGCGAGGATGTCCTTCTCGCAGTACCGTTCGGTGACCCACCGCTTGCGCGCGTACAACTCCGTCTGGTCGCTGTGGTGCGCGGAATTCGGGTTCGCGGACTGCGAGTAGGTCAGCAGCGTCGTCGTGTCCGGGCAACCGGTCCCGGTGAACGCCACGACGTGCAGGTACGTCCCGCCGTGCGTGAACTCGGTGTAGCCGCGAGCCGGATCCCACGGCCCGCCCAGGGAGTCGTAGACGCCGCGGCCCGCGGTTCCGCCACCCAGCGGGATCTTCCGGCCGTCACGGACGACGTAGTGGTTGTCGCCGTATGGCGCGTCGAGCGGGATCTTCGCCGCCTGCAACTCCACGACTGCGTCGGAAAGCGCCTTGCGGATCGCCGCGTTACCCGTGTCGAGGGTGTTCGGCGTGTGGACCGGGTCCTTGACGTCGAACGGGACCTTCCAGATCGACGGCCCCAGGCGATCGACGAGTGCCCAGAACCGGTCGAACAGCAGCGCGCCTCGGCTGTCCGCGTCCGAACGGCCGTCCCAAGCCGCCAGCGCGGCGCACGCGGCCTCTATTCCCGGCATCGTGCGGCACATCGCGACGACGTCGGTCCGCACGAGTTCGGCGGCGTGGTCCCGGTGCGAGAACATCAGGTCCCGCATCGCTTGCCCCGTGAAGCCGCCCTTCTTCAGCTGATCGGCGATCTCGACGAAACCGCCCCTTGTCCGCATGTTCTGTTCGTAGCGGACCGGGCCCACGATCCTGGGGAAACCGGTCGTCGCGGCCGCGGGGTTGGGCAGCCAGTAGCTGTCGTTCGAGTTCGCCACGTAGTCGGTGCGGCTCAGGCTCGGCAGGCTGGACGGGCCGAAGACGCCCTGCCGCAGCGCGTCCCTGTCACGGCCCCAAGCGCAGGCTGTCTTGGAACCGTCGAGCACCGCGACGCCGTCAGCCGCGAACATTTCCTTGCCCAATGGGGTGTTGCAGCGCACCGCCTTCTCGTCGGTGACGTGCGGGACCCCGTGGATCTGGCTGAACTCCACCCGGCCGCGGTCGTCGGTGGCGAGGATGTTCATCCACGGCAGCCCTTGGGTCTCGCGGACCGCGCCGATCATCTCCCCCGCCGTCCGGCCGCGGGCGATCGCGAACATCGAGTTGGTCATCCCGAGGTTCGTGGCGTTGGCGTCCGCCATGGCGAACGCGCTCGACGCCGTCCACGGCAGTTCCCGCTGCCCGAGCCGAGTCGTCACCAGGCCGTATCGCGTTGTCCACTGTGGACGTACGACCCGCTCCAGGGTGCCGTCGGCCTTGCGCGACAGGACACTCACGTCGTGGCGGCGCATCCGCTCGGGCTTCCCGTCGACCAGGTACGTCGTCGGCGAGCCGGGCACGAGCTTCAGCTCGAACAGCGTGTACGTGCGCGTCGTGTCGGTGGCGGTTCCGCTCCAGGCGGCGGTTTCGTTGTGCCCCAGCCACATGAGCGGAATGCCGGGGATACCGGCGCCACTGACGTTCAACTTGCCGGGCAGCGTCATCTGCGACTGCCACAGCCTGGTCCCGCTCAGCTGCCACGGCAGGTGCGGGTTGGCCAGCGAGACCCCGCGTCCGTTCGCCGACGCGGCCGAACCGATGGCGATCGCGTTGCTGCCGATCCCGGTCTCCCCGAGCATCTGCTCGGTGCCGCGGCCCGCGGGCGGCGCACCCGGCGACGACGCGGTGATCGAGTCCGCGACGCCGCCCTGTCCGAAGATCATGCCGACCGCGTGGGCGTGCCGGTGGACGTCGAGTTCGGTGATCGGCTTCAGCCAGCCGGCGCCCCGGCAGGCCGGATCGGTGATCTCGCCGGTGCGCAGATACTTGTTGACGCCTTCGACGTAGCCGCGGATCAGTTCGCGGACCTCTCGGTACGGCCCCCGCGGCGCGGGTGCCGACAGGAGTCGCTCGACCACTCCGCTGTCGTTCAGACCTTGGAAGTACAGGTCGCTCGCGAGGTTCGTACTCGCCTGGCTCACCCCGCTCGTCGGCGGCGCGTCCGGCCCCAGCCAGCGGGAACGCTCGGCCCTCGTCGTGACCGCGACGTCCGCGATCGCGCAGATGTTGTCCTTGGCCGCGGCGAACCCCTGCCCGAAGCCCAGGTCCACCCAGTCGTTCGCGACGATATGCGGGATGCCGTATTCGGTGTAGCGGATGGTGGCGTCCGCCCGGGATGCCCCGTCCGGCGGTTGCGCGGCCGTCGCGGTCCCCGCCGCGAGCAGGCTCGCCGTGGCGCAGATGGCCGCGATCCTCTTCCAGAGCAGCATGCTGCTCCCCCTTGTCTGTGGAGTCGTTCGTGAAGACACGCCGTCCGGCGTGGTGACGCGTTGCCGGTGGTCGAGTGGCCGCTCTCCCACCGGTTTTCACTTCCCTTGCCCCACCTCCCCGTCGGCGTCCGGGAACGCCGTCCAGCGCACGAGCACCTTCCGCGCGTCCGGCCCGGGTTCCGGCCGCCAGTAGCGGCGAAGCAGGTCCAGGTAGTCGTCGAAGAACTCCTTGAGCTCTTCGAGGTTCAGATGGACCGAGCCACGGGAGAACACCAGCGCGTCACCCCATTCGCCCAGCTCACCGCGCCGCTCGAGGAAACGCGCCAGCTGTTCGAGATCCTCGGTGAACGCGGCGCGCTGCGCCTCGTCGAACACGGCACGCATCTCGTCGTGCTGCTCGCTGTGCCGAGGCCAGCGGATGTCGCGCGGCCGGGCACGCCACCAGCGCTCCTTGCCGTGCGCGAGTTCCGGCACCTCGTCGACGAACTCGTATTTCGCCAGTTCCCGCAGGTGGTAGCTGGTCGCGCCCGAACTCTCCCCCAGTTCCTTGGCCAGCTTCGTCGCCGTCGCGGGACCGCGGCCCAGCGCCTCCATGATCCGGCGTCGCAGCGGGTGCATCACCGCCTTCAGCACGGCGGCGTCGGCGATCTCTTCGGGTGGCGGCGGACCGGTCATGACACCAAGGTAGCCGTGCAAAGATGATTGTGCAAAGGTCTCTTTGCACACGGTTCAGACCACCCCCGCGGAGCGAGCGAGGATTCTGCTGACGTTTCGGTGAACTCAGCGTGAAATTGACAACTTCACTACGAAGGTCTTGTGCCGGGCGGACGAAAACTCGACAGGTTCGCGGGTTTTTCGTTGCGTCGTCCCCGAAATTCGGTCGTATCGGATAGTTTTGCCCGGAGTCGACCTAGCGGGAGAGAACATGCCGAAGCACCGCCCTCGACAGACGGACAAGTTGTCCGCCCGGCACCGGACGGCCTTCGCGCTCGCCGGTGGCGCGCTCGCCGTCCTGCCCGCGGTCACCGCGTCGGCGGGCCCGGACGCCCCGGTCGCCGCGCCGAAACCGGCCGCGCCGCAGAACCAGGCCGCGGCCTGGCAGCCGCCCGCGGGCACGGTCCCGGAGATCGCCGTCGACGGCAGCCTCCCCCAGCCGCCCACGCCGGACCCGCTGACCGTCCCCGGCTACAGCGGCAACGTCGGCGGCGCGTTCGCGCCGTCGGGCGCGCTCGGCATCCCCGCCAGCATGATGAAGGCCTACAAGAACGCGGCCGACATCCTCGCGAAGGAACTGCCCGGCTGCCACATCGACTGGGCTTTGATCGCGAGTATCGGCCGCATCGAGTCCAATCACGCACGCGGCGGTTACGTCGACGCGAAGGGCAACACCCTCGAACCGATCCTCGGCCCGCAGCTCAACGGCGCCGGGCCGTTCGCCGCCATCTCCGACACCGACGGCGGCAAGTACGACGGTGACACGGTGTGGGACCGCGCCGTCGGCCCGACGCAGTTCATCCCGTCGACGTGGAAGGGCTACGCCTCCGACGGCAACGGCGACGGCGAGTCCAATCCGAACAACATCTACGACGCGACGCTCGCCTCGGGCCGGTACCTCTGCTCCGGCGGTGTCGACCTGACGTCGGAGCAGACCCAGCGCGTGGCCGTGTACCGCTACAACCACTCACTGTCCTATGTGGACACCGTGATCCGCTGGGCGGTCGCCTACCGCGGCGGCGTCGCGACCACGCCGGACAGCCAGGTTCCGGTCGGCGCTCCCGACTCCCAGGACGTCGCCGCCGGCACGCCCGGCGGCGAGGTCCCGGTGCCGACCCTGCCCGGCACTCCCCCGCCGGGCACGACCACCCCGCCGCCGACCTCTCCGCCCGGCACGTCGCTCCCGCCGAGCAGCACCACACCGCCGAGCAGCAGTTCGCCCTCGAAGCCGACCAGCACTCCGCCTTCGTCGACGCCTCCCTCGTCGACACCGCCTTCGAGCACGCCTCCGTCCTCGACGACGCCTCCGCCGTCCAGCAGGTCTTCCGCGCCGCCTGCCTCGACCCCGGCGGGCGACACCGGCGAGACGAGCCCGACCAGTACCACCACTTCCCCCACCGCGTGACGCCCACCAGTCAGGCGCTCACGTGAGTTTCGCGGTGGTATGTCGTGAAGGGCCCCTTTGAGACGATGAAGGTCTCAAAGGGGCCCTTCACGACATAAGAGCAAGACGCCGGGGTGCCAGGACT
>NZ_JBHVKW010000024.1:0-77087 GCF_042797905.1 Amycolatopsis sp. NPDC057786 | reverse complement strand
GGATCTCCACCAGTGCGCCGAGGACCTCCGCGGCTTCGACGTCGTTCGTGCCGTCGACCACCATGCCGACGAGGGCGGGGATGGCCGCGGTCGTGGGGGGGCCGCCCCCCGCCCGCCCCGGGCGCCCCCGCCCCCCCCCCCCCCACGACTCTCATTCCAGAATCAGGACCTGGCCTGACGGAGGCGATAGGCGCGCTGCCGGCAGGCCCTCGAACAGTAGTCCCGAGGTCTGCCCCGCCCTCCCCCGTTCAGCGGCTTGCCGCAGGTGGCACACTCTCCTCCGCCAATTTCGTCACGCATTACCTCACGTTCTCGGTCTTCGACGAGCGCCTGCACGCCGTCGAGCGTGCGCTGCAACCCGAATTCGAACGGATCGAGCGGTGTGTCCATCCCCCCGGCCTTCCACAGCCGCTCCAGCGCCGGATAGCGGTCCAGGCGCTCGAAAAGCGATTCACGCTCGCTCCACCAGCGCTCATGGGACACCCCGGTGCGCCGCTGAAGTTCCGCGGCCTCCCCCGCCTGACGTGCGACGGAGTCCACGAATCCGCCAACGAGGTTCACCACCGCGATAACCTGCGCCGGCGCCAGGCCGGTCCGCGACGCCACATCCAGCGCGTGGTCGTATCCGGCCATGATGTTCGGCCCTGGCAACCGCCGGGTCCCCGCACTGTGGACCAGCCACGGGTGACGGCGATGCATCTCCCATGCCCGCCGCGCCCAGCGTTCGAGACCCGCCCGCCAGCCGAGCCCGTCCGACGGCTCCATCGGAAACCTGCCGTACACGGCGTCGCGCATCAGTTCGACCAGCTCCGCCTTGCCGGGGACGTACCGGTAGAGCGACATCGTGGTCGTGCCGAACCGTTCCGCGACCTTGCGCATCGAGAGGGCGGCCAGCCCTTCCGCGTCCGCGACGTCGACGGCCGCCGCGACGATCCGGCCGAGGCTCAACCCTGGCCGCTCCGGCTCGGGAGTTCCCCACAGCAGTTCGATCGCACGCTCCGGATCCGGCTGCGCGTCGTCTTCCGCCACCCGTCACTCCCTTGACGCTTGTCACTCGTTCGTGTTTAGCTGATAAACCTCAGTATATCCCATAAACCAACCCGCAGGAGCGCTTCAGCATGCCTGAAATCAGGTTCTTCGTGTCCCCCCAGGGCAGAGACGACTGGGCGGGCACCGCCGACCGGCCGTTCGCCACCCCGAAAGCGGCACAGAAGGCCGTCCGCGCCGCCACGGCCGAAATGAGCGGCGACGTCATCGTCACCTTCGGCACAGGCGTCCACCACCTCGAAGAACCTCTCGCCTTCGACGACGCACTGGGGGATTCCGGCTCGAACGGGTTCCGCGTGATCTACCAGGCGGAGGGCTACGGAACCCCGGAACAAGCGAAGGTCGAACTGAGCGGCGGCCGCGAAATCACCGGCTGGACGGCGGGCCCCGGCGGTGTCTGGACGGCACCGATCGGCGACCTCGCGCCGAGACGGCTCACCGTGGACGGCCGGCCCGCCGAACGGGCGGCACGCCCCACTGGCCTCCCAGGGAACGTGACGAAAACAGCGACCGGTTACGTCACGGACAGCACGGAGCCGCAAGCCTGGCCGGACCCGTCCGGCCTGGAGTTCGTCTACCCCGGCGTCTACCCATGGTCCGAAGCCCGGCTCACGGTCACCTCGATCACCGGCGACACCACGTCGACCACGATCACCATGGCTCAGCCCGCCTTCGACCACGCCAAGTCCCTCTACGACTCCAAGTGGTACGGCGCAGGCGGAGACGGCACGTGGGACGGCCTCGCCGCGCCGTCCGTACTCGAGAACAACGTCGCCTTCCTGACCGAACCGGGCACCTTCGCCGTCAGCAGGGCCGATCCGGACGGCCACGTCCTCCACTACCGTCCGCGCCCCGGCGAGGAGATCGGCAAGACCAGAGTCGTCGCCCCGGTGCTCGAGTCGCTCGTCAGCGGGCGAGACGTGCACGACCTCGTGCTGCGTGGCTTCACCTTCGCCGACGCGACCTGGTCCGGCCCCACCCGCACCGGCGGCTACCTGCACTATCACGGCAACGCCCGGTACGAACGAGGTGAATTCCAGAAGATCGACCTCGGTGCCGACGTGGGCTACGTCCATGTGCCGGCGGAGCCCGTCCAGCTGCCTGCCAACGTCAGCCTCACGTCGACAGGCCGGATCACCTTGGAGGGCAACCATTTCACCCGACTCGGCGCGGGAGCGCTCCTGATCGAAGGCGGCACCGACATCGAGATCCGGGCGAACGTCTTCAACGAGATCTCGGCCAGCGGGGTCGCCGTCCACTTCGGGACCCGTGTCTCCATCGAGGACAACCTCGTCCACCACACCGGCACCGAGTACCGCGGGTCCCCCGCCGTCCTCGTCGTCGAGTCCGAAGAGACCACCGTGGCCCACAACGAGATCCACGACGTCCCGCACAACGGCATCGTGATCACCGGCGGCGAGAAGGCCAAGGGCACCCAGGTGATCTCCAACCTCGTCGAACGCAGCATGGGGAAGCTGATGGACGGCGGCGGGATCTACCTCTCGGCCCCACAGGGCTCGTCGTTCGCGGGCGGGGCGCTGGTCCGCGGGAACGTGATCCGCGACGTCCTCACCTCGTACAACTTCGGGCTGTACGCCGACTACGGTGCGGCCTGGATCACCGTTCTCGGCAACATCGTCTGCCGGGCCGACACCCCGATCGTGCTCCAGGTGGGTCCGCCGATGGAGAACGTCGCCTTCGTCGGCAACTTCTGGGATGTCCGTCCCGACGGCTACGACAGCCCGCCGGCGACGGTGACCGTGGCCGGGAACACCGTGCTGCCGAAGGAAAGTTTCGACGAAGCCGTCCGAGCCGATCCCGCGGGCGCCGACATCCTCGCGCGAGCTGGGCGCCGCGGTCCGCAACGATGATCACCGCTCCTGCCATCACCTCGGCGTCGCACCAAAGCCGAGGTCACGGCGGGCATGGTCGCCGGTGTCGTCCTCGGCGGTGGTGTTCGTCCGTTCCTCGAAGCGGTTTTGGCCTGAGCCAGGCCGTATAGGTCGTTATACATTTGAATCGAGCCGGCGAATGCCTTCGGTGAGTTCGGCGATGTCCGCCGCGGCGGCGAAGCTCAGTCGCAGGAAGGGGCCGGCGGGCTCGGTGGCGAAGAACCGCTCCCCTGCCCCGACCACGACTCCCCGCTCTCTCGCGGTGCGGGCGAGCGCGTTCGCATCGCTCCCCGCCGGTAGCCGCACCCACAGGTGCAGGCCGCCCTCGGGAGGCCGCGCGATGGTCCATTCAGGACACTCCCCCGCCAGCGCCGCGGCCGCTTTCGCGCACCGTTCCCGGAGTTCGGCACCGAGTCGCCGGACGTGACGTTCCCAGGACGGCGCGCTGAGCAGTTCGAGGGCGGCCTCCTGCAGTGGACGGGAGACGAAGAAGTCGTCGACTCGCCGGATCGCCTTCATCCGGTCGAGGACCGGCCCTCGCGCGATCAACGCGCCGATCCGAAGGCTCGGCGCGGCGGCCTTGGTCACCGACGTCAGGTGGACGACAGTGCCGTCGCGGTCGTCGGTGATCAGCGGACGCGGCGCGTTCGCCCCGTGGGAGAGATACCGGGCGAAGTCGTCCTCCAGGACGAACGCGCCCGCCGCCTTGGCGACGTCCAGCACACGCGTGCGCCGTTCGGCCGCGAGCACCGTCCCGGTCGGGTTGTGGAAGGTGGGCTGGCAGTAGAAGAGCCGGGCGCCGGTCATCGCGAACGCTTCGGCCAGCAGGTCCGGGCGGACGCCGTCGTCGTCGATCGGCACGGGCACCGGCCGGAGCCCCGCCGCCCGGGCGGCGGCGAGGGCTCCCGGATAGGTCGGCGATTCGACGAGCACCGGGCTGCCGGGTGCCGCGATCGCCCGGAACGCCATGGACAGCCCGCTCTGCCCGCCCGCGGTGATCAGAACGTCGTCCGGTGACGCACCGGCCGGTCCCGCGAACACCGACCGCAGCGCGGGCAGACCGGCGGCGGGCGCGCGGTCCCAGGCGTCCGGGCGGCGGCCCGCCCGCGCCAGCGCCGCGCTCAGGAAGCGAGTCGCCTGCAGTGACCGGTGCGGATAGCCGCCGTCGAGGAGGATGGCGTCCTCCGGTGGCGGGCCGAGGGCGCCGGTGAGGGATCTGGTGTCGACGCTGCGATCGGTCAGCGCGACCGTCTGCCACGCCGTGTCGAGCGGCTCTTCCGCCGTCGTCGCCTTCGTCGCCACGTACGTCCCGCTCCCGGGGCGGGTCACGACCGTGCCTTCGGCGGCCAGCAGGGCGATCGCGCGCGAGACCGTCCCCGGGCCGACCCGATAGCGCTCGATGAGCTCCCGGCTACTGGGCAACCGCTCCCCCGCCGCGGCCGTGCGGATGAGCGAACGCAGCTGGGCGACGAGCGCGGAAGTGCTACTATCCGACATGAAGCATCATGATAGTGCTACTGAACATTCGGCGGAATCACTACTGGATGTCCCGGCCCTGCGAGCCGATACCCCTGGCAGCGAGAAGGTCGTCCACTTCAACAACGCGGGCTGCGGGCTCCTGGCGAAGCCGGTACTGGCCGCGATGCTCGATCACCTGAATCTCGAGGCCGAGACCGGCGGGTACGAGGCCGCCGCGGCGCGCGCGAGCGAAGTCGCCGTCTTCTACGACGAGATCGCCGCCTTGATCAACACACGGCCCCGCAACATCGCCTTCGCCGCGAGCGCCACCCACGCCTATTCCACGGCCTTGTCCTCGATCCGGTTCGAACCCGGCGACGTCGTACTCACCACCCGCAACGACTTCATCTCCAACCAGATCGCGTTCCTGTCGCTGCGGAAACGGTTCGGCGTCGAGGTCGTGCACGCACCGGACTCGCGGGAGGGCGGTGTCGACGTCGAGGCCATGGCGGCTCTGATGCGCGCCAAGAAGCCGAAGCTGGTCGCCGCCACGCATATCCCGACCAACTCGGGCCTCGTCCAGCCGGTCGCCGAGATCGGGCGGCACTGCCGGGAGCTCGGCCTGCTCTACCTGGTCGACGCCTGCCAGTCGATCGGCCAGTACCCCGTCGACGTCGAGGAGATCGGTGCCGACCTGCTCACCTCGACCTGCCGCAAATTCCTGCGCGGTCCGCGTGGTTCGGGGTTCCTGTTCGTCTCCGACCGGTTCCTCGACGCCGGGCACGAGCCGTTGTTCATCGACATGCACGGAGCCCGCTGGAGCGCGCCCGGCGCGTACGAACCGGCGAAGTCGGCGTCCCGGTTCGAAGAATGGGAGTTCCCGTACGCCACCGTGCTCGGCTGCGCCGCCGCCGCGAGGTACGCCCGTCAGGTCGGCCTGGAGGCGATCTCACGGCGCACTCCCGCGCTCGCGGCGAGACTGCGGCACGGGCTCGGCGCCATTCCCGGTGTCGAAGTGCTCGACCGGGGCCCGGAATTGGGCGCGCTGGTGACCTTCTCCATCAAGGGCTGGGAAGCGGTGCCCTTCAAGGAAGCGATGGACACCCGCCGGATCAACTCCGCGCTCAGCTACCGGGAGTTCGCGCAGTTCGACTTCGGGGACAAGGACGTCGACTGGTGCCTGCGGCTGAGCCCGCACTACTACAACACCGAACGGGAAGTGGACGACGTGACCGCGGCCGTCGCCGAGCTCGCCGCCTGAGCGCGGTCCCCGCCTGGACACTGGGGGTGCCCGGGCGGGGAACCGTCAGGAGGTCAGGCCCCAGCGAGGCCGCGCCGCTTCAGGAGCGGCTCGATCTCCGGGTCGCGGCCGCGGAACGCGCGGAACGCCGCCATCGGGTCGACACTGCCGCCCCGCCCGAGGAGTTCGCGGCGGAAGTGGTTGCCGTTCTCCCTGGTGAGCCCGCCGTTCTCCCGGAACCACTGGACGGTGTCGGCGTCGAGGACCTCGCTCCAGATGTAGGAGTAGTACCCGGCGCTGTAGCCGCCGCTGAAGATGTGCGCGAAGTAGGTGGTGCGGTAGCGCGGCGGCACGGCTTCCAGGGCGACACCGGCCTTGGTCAGCGCCTCGGCCTCGAACCGCTGGACGTCCTCGACGTTGTCCTCGGTGCCCAGCGCATGCCACGCCTGGTCGAGCAGGGACGCCGCGAGGTACTCCGTGGTCGAGAAACCTTCGCCGTACTGCTGCGACGCCAGGAGCTTGTCGATCTGCTCCTGCGGCAGCGGCTCCCCGGTCACGTGGTGCTTGGCGTAGTTGGCCAGCACCTCGGGCCAGAGCATCCACATCTCGTTGACCTGCGAGGGGTACTCGACGAAGTCACGCGGGACGTTGGTGCCCGAGAACGTCGGGTACTCGACGTCGGAAAGCAGCGAGTGCAGCGCGTGCCCGAACTCGTGGAACGCGGTGACGACCTCGTCGAAGGTCAGGAGGGTCGGCTCCCCCGCCGGAGGCTTGGCGACGTTGAGCACGTTCACCACGACCGTCTTCGTGCCCAGCAGCCTCGTCTGGTCGACGAAGTTGTTCATCCAGGCGCCGCCGCGCTTCGAGTCGCGGGCGTAGTAGTCGAGCAGGAACAGGCCGAGCTCCGTGCCGTCGGCGTCGAAGACCTCGAAGATCCGGACCTCGGGGTGGTACTTCGGCAGGTCTTCCCGCTCGGTGAAGCTCAGGCCGTACAGCTTGGACGCGGCGAAGAAGACGCCGTCGGTCAGCACCCGGTTCAGCTCGAAGTACGGGCGCAGCGCGGCGGTGTCGACCTCGAACCGGTCCTTGCGGACGCGTTCGGCGTAGAACGCCCAGTCCCACGGGCGCAGGATCGCGCCGGGGATGTCGGCTTCGAGGTAGCGCTGCAGTTCTTCGGCCTCCGCCTTGGCGTTGGCGACCGCCACGGGCGCGAGCCGTTCCAAGAGACCGACGGCGGCCTGAGCGGTCTTCGCGGTCTCGTCCTCGATGACGTACGAGGCGTGGTCGGGGAAGCCGAGCACGGCGGCCCGCTCCGCACGCAACCGGACCAGCTGGGCCACGATCTCGTTGTTGTCGAACTCGTTGCCCCGGTTGCCACGGGAGACCGACGCGGTGAAGATCCGCTCACGCAGCGCGCGATCCTCCAGCGAGGCCAGCGCGGCCTGCGCCGTCGGCAGGGTCAGCTTGAGGACGTACTTGCCCTCCTCGCCCGCGGTTTCGGCCGCCGTGGCGATCTCGTCCTCGCCGAGACCCGCGAGTTCCGCGACGTCGTCGACGACCACGGCCAGTTCGTTGGTGTCCTTGAGCAGGTTCTGCTGGAACCGGGTCGACAGCGTCGAAATCCGCTCGTTCAGCTCGCGCAAGCGCTTCTGGTCGGCTTCGGGAAGACCGGCGCCGGCGCGGCGCACGTCGGTGTGGTGACGCTCCAGCAGGCGCAGCGACTCGGCGTCGAGGCCGAGCTCTTCCCTGCGCTCGAACAGCGAGTCGATCCGGGCGAACAGCGCCGGGTTCAGGTTGATGGCGTCCGCGTGCGCGGCCAGACGCGGCGCCATCTCGGCCTGCACGCGCTGGATCTCGTCGTTCGCGTTCGATCCGGCGAGATTGAAGAACACGCTGGAGACACGGGACAGCAGCCTGCCGGACTTTTCGAGCGCGACGATGGTGTTCTCGAAGGTCGGCGGCTCGGCCGAACCGGCGATCTCCTCGATTTCCGCGGCATGCTCGGCCAGGCCCGCTTCGAAGGCGGGAAGGAAGTGCTCGTCGGCGATCCGGTCGAACGGTGGAAGGGCGTAGGGCAGCTCACTCGGCGCGGCGAACGGGTTGTCCTGCGAAATCATCGGTGTTGCTCCCGGGTCGTCGAATCTGCTGGTCTGGCCACCTTACGGGCAGCGAGGGGCCGGTGGATGCCGTCCGTGGCGTGACGCCGCCGACGGCGGTCGTCACGCTCCGGTGGTACCGCCCACCACCGCGTCGGAGCTGCGTTTTCCCTTGCCGCGCTTGGTTTTGGCCTTCGGTTCGGGTGGGGCGACACCGGCCAGGTCGCCACCGTTGTCGTTGACGCGCAACACGAACGGACGAGTCTCGGTGTACCGGACGACCGAGACCGACGCCGGGTCGACCACGATCCGCTGGAAGGAATCGAGGTGCTGGCCGAGCGCGTCGGCGAGGATCGCCTTGATCACATCGCCATGGCTGCATAAGAGCCACACCGCGTTTTCACCGTACTTCGCGGTGATCCTCGCGTCGTGCGCACGAACGGCGGCGACCGCCCTGGCCTGCATCTCCGCGAGCCCTTCCCCGCCGGGGAAGACCGCGGCCGAGGGATGCGCCTGCACGACGCGCCACAGAGGTTCCTTGAACAGATCCTTGAGCGCGCGCCCGGTCCATTCGCCGTAGTCCACTTCGGACAAACCGGGCTCTTTGATCTTGTCGAGACCGCGTGCCTCGGCCAGCTTGGCGACCGTTTGGCGGCAGCGGAGCATCGGCGAGACCACCAGTTCCGCGAGCGGGACCGGCGCCAGGCGCTCGACGAGCGCCGCCGCCTGCGCCCGGCCGGTGTCGTCCAGGCCGACCTTGGGCGTGCGCCCGGCAAGGACACCCGAACCGTTCGCCGTGGACTTGCCGTGGCGCAGAAGGATCACAGTACTCACGTGGCCCACCCTACGGGTCTTGCTTTGCCCACCCCCGCGTTTCGTCCTCTGGATGCGGTACTTGCGCGTGCAAGGACCGCATCCAGAGGACTGAATGCAGGGGATCTACAGGTGCGGACCCGCGCCGGGGTCCAGGACACCGGTGAAGATCAGCACGAACAGCAGGACACCGAGCACGAGCCGGTAGATCACGAACGGCACGAAGCTCTTGGTCTTGATGTAGGACATCAGCCAGGCGATGACGGCGTACCCGACGCCGAACGCGACCAGCGTCGCCAGGATCGTCGGCCCCCACTGCGCCGGAGCGCCGTCCTTGCCGATGTCGGTCAGCTTGTACAGCCCCGAGCCGAACACCGCCGGCAGCGCCAGCAGGAACGAGTACTCCGCCGCCTCCGCGCGGGTGTAACCGAGGAGGAGCCCTGCGCTGGTGGTGCCGCCGGAGCGGGAGACACCCGGGATCAGCGCCAGCGCCTGGGCGAACCCGAAACCGAGGCCGTGGGGCACGGTCAGGTGGTCGAGGGTGCGCTGCTGCTTCCCGATGCGGTCGGCCACCAGGAGGATCAGGCCGAACACGATCAGTGTGGTCGCGGTGATCCGCAGGTCACGGAAGGATTCGTCGATGGCGTCCTGCAGCAGCAGGCCCAGCACCACGATCGGCAGCGAGCCGACGATGATCAGCCAGCCCAGCCGGGCGTCGGGGTCCTGGCGCCAGTCCTTCTTGTAGATCGAGAAGAACCAGGCGCGGAGGATCTTCCCGATCTTGGCCGAGAAGTACAGGATGACCGCGAGCTCGGTACCGATCTGGGTCACCGCGGTGAACGCGGCGCCAGGGTCGTCCCAGCCGGCGAGCGCCGCGGTGATCCGCAGGTGCGCGCTGGAGGAGATCGGCAGGAACTCCGTCAGGCCCTGGACGAGACCCAGGACCAGCGCTTCGAACCAGCCCATCAGGCGACACCGGCCGTTTCGATGGCCTCGGCCGCGATCTCGAGGGCGCGTGCGGAGCCCTCCGGATCCGGCATGGACGGCGCGACGGTCAGCGTCGTGACGCCGGACTCGGCGAAGGCCCGCATCCGGTCGGCGATCCGCTCCTTCGGTCCGAGGAGCGACGTCGCGTCGATGAACTCCAGCGGGACGGCCGCCATGGCGCCCTCGTAGTCCCTGCCCAGGTACTTCTGCTGGACGTCGGCGGCTTCGCGCTCGAAGCCCATCCGGCAGGCGAGCTGGTTGTAGAAGTTCTTCTCCCGGCTGCCCATCCCGCCGATGTACAGCGCCGCGTACCCGCGGACCGCGTCGGCGCAGGCCTTCCAGTCGTCACCGACCACGAGCGGGACGGTGGGGACGACGTCGAACGCGTCGAGGGTGCGCCCGGCCTTGTCCGCGCCCGCCTGGATCAGTTTCAGCTGCTCACCGGCGTGTTCAGGCGAATAGAACACCGGGAGCCAGCCATCCGCGATCTCGCCGGTCAGTTCGAGGTTCTTCGGGCCGATCGCGGCCAGGTACACCGGGATCTCATCGCGAACGGGGTGCACGGTCAGGGTCAGCGCCTTACCCGGTCCGCCCGGCAGAGGCAGCTGGAAGTGGTCGCCGTCGTACCGGACCCGCTCGCGGCTCAGCGCCTTGCGGACGATCTCGACGTACTCGCGGGTGCGGCCCAGCGGCGACGCGAACTTCACGCCGTGCCAGCCCTCGGAGACCTGCGGGCCGGAAACACCGAGGCCGAGCCGGAACCGGCCGCCCGAAAGCGTGTCCAGGGTCGCGGCGGTCATCGCGGTCATCGCCGGTGTCCGCGCGGGGATCTGGAGCACCGCGCTGCCCACGTCGATCCGTGAGGTCTGCGCCGCCACCCACGAGAGCACTGTCGGCGCGTCCGACCCGTAGGCCTCCGCGGCCCAGACGACCGCGTAGTCCAGTTCGTCCGCCTTCTTCGCCAATGCCAGGTTGGCCGCGTCGTTCCCCGCGCCCCAATAGCCCAAGTTCAGTCCGAGTCGCACGGCGTGAATGTATCCACCGGAGAGTCACTCCTCCGTTCAGGGTGTTGACACGGCGATGACCCGCACGGTGGTACTCGATCACGACACGCTCACCTGCTCCGCGTCCCGCACTTGCCTTCCGGCTAGGCTCGCCCGTCGTGGAAAAGCGACAGCTCGGCCGGTCGGGACTTCGGGTCTCGCGGATGGCCCTCGGGACCATGACGTGGGGTGGCGACACCGACTCGGAGGAGGCGGCCAGCCAGCTGGTCGCGTTCGTCGACGCCGGGGGCACCCTGGTCGACACCGCGGACATCTATGGCGAGGGCGAGAGCGAACGCGTCCTCGGGGCGCTGCTCGGCGACCTCGTTCCCCGGGACGACATCGTGCTCGCGACCAAGGCCGTCGCCCGCCGCACCGACGGCCCGTTCGGCGGCGGTGCCTCGCGCGGCGCCCTCTTGAGCGCGCTCGACGGCTCGCTACGACGGCTCGGCACCGACCACATCGACCTGTGGCAGCTGCACGCGTGGGACACCACCGTGCCGGTCGACGAGACGCTCGGCGCCCTCGATTACGCCGTGACCAGCGGTAAGGTCCGCTACGTCGGCGTCTCCAACTACTCGGGCTGGCAGCTCGCGACCGCCGCCGCCCGCAGCTCCGCCGCCGCTCCACTCGTCTCGACGCAGGTCGAGTACTCGCTGCTGGAGCGCGGTGTCGATCGCGAGGTCGTCCCGGCCGCGGAGCACCACGGCATCGGGCTTCTGCCGTGGGCACCACTCGGCCGGGGCGTCCTCACCGGCAAGTACCGCACCGGGACGCCCGCCGATTCGCGCGGCGCGTCGAGTGTTTTCGCCGGCTATGTCGAACATCACCGGAATGATCGCGCGGCCAGGATCGTGCAGGCCGTCGCGACGGCCGCGGACGGCCTCGGAACCTCGCCGCTGGCCGTCGCGCTGGCGTGGGTCCGGGACCGGCCCGGAGTGGTCGCGCCCGTGGTCGGAGCCCGTGACACCGGTCAGCTGACCGGTTCGCTCACGGCCGAGGACATCACCCTCCCGCCCGCCATCCGCTCGGCGCTCGACGACGTCAGCGCGATCGAGGTCGGGTACCCGGAACGCGGCCTGTGAGCCGTCTCGAATATGGATCAGGTGACTGTTGGGTGACGCGGACGTGACGTGGTGGAGTTCCTGGAGGATGCTGGACAGGTCCGTACGACGAGTAGCAGGTGGAGGCACCAAGGTGGGTCGGCTGTCCGCCGTTTCCCGGATCGCGATCCCGCTCGCCGGTGTCCTGGTCCTTTCGTCCTGTAGTGCGGACGACACACCCAACGACTCCTTGCAGATCGTGCAGAACCCCGTCGCGGCGACCGCGGCGGTCTCCCCCGCGGTGACGGTCAAACCCGCGGGGTCGGTGTTCGCGGTGCCGGGTGTGCAGGCGCTGGTGACCGACGAGGCGAGCAAGACGCTGGTCGTCGCGGTTTCGGAGCCGCCTTCGCTGCGTATCTACGATCTCGCCGCCCTCGACGCCCCCAAGACGACCGTGGCCTTGCCCGGCCCTGCCGAGCGGCTCACCGTCTCCGGGTCCCAGGTGCTCGCCAGCGTCCCCGGCAAGAGCCTGCTGGCGAAGGTCTCGCTGCCCGGCGGCGCCCTGGAGACCGTCCCCGTCACGGGACAGCCGTCGGCCGGGCTCGCCGACGGTGACGCGACGCTGGTCTCCGTGCGGGACCGCAAGGCCGTCGAGGTGCTCTCGAAGAACGCGGGACCGAAGACCATCACCGGCCAGATCTACAGCGCCGACGACGTGCTGAACACCGGTGACGGCGTGGTCGTGCTCGACAAGCTCCGTACCGCCCTGTTCGCCGTCGACCTCGACGAGGGCAAGATCGGCGAGGGCCTGCGGGCGGGCGACGGCGCGGCCAACGCCGTCACCGACGATCTCGGACGCGTCTTCGTCACCGACGCGCGGGCCGGCGCGCTGCTGGCGTTCTCCACGACGCCGTTGCTGCTGCGCCAGCGCTATCCCGTCCCCGGCGGGGCGTACGGCATCGCCTACGACCGCACCCGTGGCCTCGCCTGGGTCACGCTCACCGGACGCAACGAGGTAGTCGGTTTCGACGTCCGCGGTGGGGAACCGGTCGAGAAACACCGGTTCCCCACCGTGCGGCAGCCAGATTCGGTCACCGTCGACGAGCAGGGCGGCCGCGTGGTCGTCGGCTCGGCCATCGGAGAAGGGATCCAGGTGATCACGCCATGACAGTCGTGGACGAGGCGGTGGTCGAAGGGGATTGGGAGTACCGGCGGTTGCAGCTTCCGCCCGGCGTTTCCCGGCGTGCGGCGGCGACGCAGCTGTCGATCCACGCCGAGTTCGCCGGCTGGGAACTGTCGACCGTCCGGCTCTATTCCGATGGGACGCGGAGGGTGTGGTTGCGCCGCAAGCGCACCGCCACCCCCCTGCCCGGCCTCATCACTTGAGCTGAAGGACGCTTTCCCCGCATGCGATGCGACGAAAGCGTCCTTCACCACGTGCGATGCGGTGAAAGGCCCCTTCAGCCCTTGAACACCCGGCCGAGCCACTCGGCCCAGTGCGTGTCCTGTTCCGCGGAGTCGACGTCGCCGAACAGGTGATGCATCGCGCAGATCGGCCCGGCGAAGCCGCGGACGAACCTCAGTAGCGCGTCCGCGGTCCGGATCCCGACCGTCTGCGCGTTCGCGAAATAGACCTCGCCGTCCACAGTGGACACCGGACCGGTGGACAGGCGGACCCGATCGCCCGGCTCCGGCCGCCCGGCGAGGCCGAGTTCCCGGCCCAGCGTCGGCCACGCGCTGTCCCAGTCCGCGATCATCGGCCCGAACACCGTCACCGGGACCGCTTTCCGGCCGGCGAAACGGTTCAGGTACTCGACGAGGGTGTGGAGGAACAGCTCGCCGCCCGCGGTCATCGCCTCGAATTCGTCTTCCCAGTCGTCGCCGGGCAGGAAGCCGCTCGTCACGGTCCGCAGCACGGTGCTGCCGCCGGACCTGCCCTCGATGAGGAACTCGTAGGCGACGAAGCGTCCGTCCGGCGCGGGTTCCGTGCCGTAGACGAGCCGCTCCAGCGGGTCCCAAGCCGTGATCGCCGAGGTGGGTTCGAAGCCGCCGAAAGCCGTCCTCACGGTCCCGCCGACGCCTCCGTCGACCTCGTTGCGTCCCATGAACCATGACGTGATCCCCGGACCGGTCGCGATGGCGTCCCAGACCTGTTCCGGTGTCGCGTCGACCTCGACCCGGTCGGTGATCTCGAATTCGTGGACCATTCAGCTCTCCTCGGGCTGGATGCGGACGCTCGGGTGCACGGCGACGACGATCCGGTGATCGCGGCCCTGTTCGGCGCCTTCGTCGTGGTATTTGCTCACCAGGTTCGTGATCGCGACGGTGAGCTCTTCGGCGAACGCGGCCCTGTCCGCGGCGGAGGAGAACCGCACCTCGCCGTCGATCGCGAAGGTCGCGACCCGTTTGCGTGCCTTGGTCGCACCGGTGATCAGCAGACCGACGTCGCGGACCAGCCTGCCCGCCACGGCGAGCAGCCAGCGTGCGGACAGGCGGTCCGGCGACTGGGCCGGATCGGGTTGCACGGCCGCGAGCGCCGTCGGTGAGATGACGTACGACGACGCCGTCGCGCGCATCATGCGCTCGGTGACGTTGCCCTTCCGCCGCTCCTCGACGAGCTCCACGAGCCCGTGCTTCTCCAGCGCGCGAAGGTGATAGTTCACCTTCTGTCTCGGCAGATCGACCCGCGCCGCCAGCATCGTGGCCGACGCCGGTTCGGCGAGTTCGGCGAGCAGCCGGGCCCGGACCGGATCCAGCGACACTTCGGCCGCCTCCGCGTCCTCGATCACCGCAACGGAGAACATGCCGAGAAGGTGTCACCGAAAACAGTTTTTGTCAAGACAGTCAGGACTGTCGGCGGGCCTCGTTCGCCAGCGCGAGCAGGCGGGGAATCACCTGCGGGGCCGCCTCGAGCGGGACGACGTGCCCGACGCCGGGCAGGACCACGGCCGTCCCGTTCTCCACCGCGCCCGCCAGTTCCTCGACGTCCGCCGTCGGCACGAGCTTGTCGCGCTCCCCCACGATCGCCGTCACCGGCACCGCTCCGACCTGCGACAACGCGGATTCCCGCGTGTAGGCGTCCAAGGCGGGACGGAAGGCGGACACCGTCTGCGGCCAGTTGCCGCGGATCATCCGCACGGTCAGTTCGACGTCGGCGGGCACCGGGTCGTCGCCGAAGAGCCACCACCGCAGCCCGGCGGTCACCGCCTTGCTCGTATGCTCCCGCACCAGGCCGATCAGCTTCGTCCCGAAGACGATCTCCAGGTCACGGCCGAGTTTCCCGAGCGCGTTCGGCCAGATCGCGTCCGGGGTGACGCCGCCCGCCGACATGGCGAGCAACCCGATTCCCGCCACCCGCGCCGCGAAGACGTCCGGATGGCGCTGGGCGAGCGACAGGATCGCGAGCCCGCCCATGTCATGGCCGACCAGGACCACCTTGCCTCCGGGAACCACCTTGTCCAGAACCTCGGCCAGATCGTCGGCGAGCTTCCCCATGGTCGCCGACGAGGCCCGGACCTCACCGGATTCGCCGTGGCCGCGCTGGTCGTAGGCCACCACGGCCAGCGGTTCCTCCGAGGATGCCTCGGCCAGCACCGGCGCGACGGCACGCCAGCTGCGCCTGTCGAGGGCATACCCGTGGAGCAGTACCACGGTCACCGGCGCCGACGGATCGCCCCAGCGCTCGAAGTGCAGGGGTGTTCCGTCGGCGACCAGCAGACCGGGCATCAGGCAGAGCGGAGGAAGCGGTCGAGTACCCGCACACCGAACTTCAGCGCGTCGACCGGGACTCGTTCGTCGACCCCGTGGAACAGCGCGGAGAAGTCGAGGTCCGCGGGCAGCTGCAGCGGCGCGAAGCCGAAGTTGCGGATCCCGAGCGACTGGAACGACTTCGCGTCGGTGCCGCCGGAGAGCATGTACGGGAGCGTGCGGGCGCCCGGGTCCTCGGCGAGGACCGCGTTGGTCATCGCGTCGACCAGCGCGCCGTCGAAGGTCGTCTCGACCGGCGGCAGCTCCATCCACTCCTTCTCGATGTCCGGGCCGAGGATCTCCTCCAGTTCGGCGTTGAACGCCTCGAGCCTGCCGGGAAGGATCCGGCAGTCGACCGAAGCCTCCGCGACGGATGGGATGACGTTCGACTTGTAGCCCGCGGTGAGCATCGTCGGGTTCGCCGTGTCGCGCAGGGTCGCGCCGATCATCCGGGAAATGTTGCCGAGTTTGGCGACGGAACCCTCGATGTCGTCCTCGGGGAAGTCCCAGCCGGTGATCTCGGTGACGCCATCGAGGAACTCGCGGACGGAGCCGGTCATGACCAGCGGGAAGCGGTGGTTGCCGAGCCGGGCGACGGCCTCGGACAGCTTGGTGACGGCGTTGTCGCGGTGGATCATCGAGCCGTGACCGGCGGTGCCGCGCACCCGCAGCTTCATCCAGCGGATGCCCTTTTCGGCCGTCTCGATGAGGTACGCGCGGACGTTGTCCTTCAGCGTGATCGAGAAACCGCCGACCTCGCTGATCGCCTCGGTGACGCCTTCGAACAGCTCGGGCCGGTTCTCGACCAGCCATTGGGCGCCGTACTTGCCGCCCGCCTCTTCGTCGGCGAGGAACGCGAAAACCAGGTCACGCGGCGGGACGATGCCGTTGATCTTGTAGTGACGGGCCAGCGCGAGCGCCATGCCGCACATGTCCTTCATGTCCACCGCGCCACGGCCCCAGACGTAGTCGTCCTGGATCGCGCCGGAGAACGGGTGCACCGACCACTCCGAGGCGTCGGCGGGGACGGCGTCGAGATGACCGTGGATCAGGAGCGCGCCGCGCGACGGGTCGGCACCCGGCAGCCGGACGATCACGTTGTGGCGGTCCTTGCCGCCGGACTCGACGTAGGTGATCTCGTAGCCCGCGTCGGTGAGTTTCTCGGCCACGTACTCCGCCGCCGCGCGTTCACCGACCAGCGTGTCGGGGTCACCGGTGTTGGTGGTGTCGATACGGATCAGTTCACTGGTGAGCGTGACTGCCTCTTCGGCGGCTGCTTCGATCAAATTCGGTTCGGTCACCAGGCATTCCTACCATTGGTGGAGCCCGCCGACTCGCTACCGCCGCCTGGTGGACTGCGTGTGACCGCCCACTCCAGCGGGCGGCACCGCCAGGCGGGTCGGCCCGGTCGGCGACCCGCGCTCGGGACGGACGGTGCCCTTCCCCGCCACCATCCCGATGACGGCCTGGCCGAACGCGGCGACGCACATCAGGATGAGCGGTGCGTGCCAGCCCGAACTGACGGAGTGCAGCAACCCGAACAGCACCGGTCCGACCGCAGCCAGCAGGTAGCCGACCGACTGCGCCATCGCCGACAGCGCTCCCGCTCCGGCCGCGTCCTGGGCACGCAGGCCGAGGAAGGCCAAGGCGAGCACCAGGCAGGCGCCGCCACCAAAGCCGAGGACGATGGTCCACACCACGGCCCATTCCGGCGCCAAAAGCAGTCCGATGTAGCCGGCGAGCATGATCAGCGAGTTCACCGTCGCCAACCCGCGCTGGTCACGCGCTCGGCGCAGCAACGCCGGTGCGGCCAGACTCGTCAGCACCGCGACGACCTGGAAGAGGAACAGCAGCCATCCTGCCGAGGCCGGGCTGATCCCGGTGTCCTGGACCACCCCGGGAAGCCACGTCACGACGACGTAGAAGCCCAGTGACTGCAGTCCCATGAACGCCGTGACCGCCCATGCCAAGGCCGATTTCCACGGCAGCCGGTGTCCACCGCGCACCGCCGCCGCGACCGGCGGCGGGGTCCGCGGTTGCGGCGACCACAGCACGATCGCCACCAGCGCGAGCACGATCCAGCAGCCCAGCGCGGTCGACCAACCACCGGGCGCGACCTCGCTGATCGGCACGGCCACCCCGGAGGCCACCGCCGCGACACCGCCCATGACCGTGGCGTACGCGCTCGTCAGCAAGCCCACTTTCGTGGGGAAGTCGCGTTTGATGAGGCTCGGCAGGAGCACGTTGCCCACCGCGATACCGGCCCCGATCAACACGGTCCCGCTGAACAGCCCGGCCACCGTCGGGATCCACCGGATCGCGATCCCGACTGTCAGCACCCCGAGCGCGCCCGCGAGAACCCGCTCGGGCCCGCGGCGCGCGGCCAGCCGCGGCACCAGCGGGGATATCACCGCGAAAGCGAGGAGGGGCAACGTGTTCAGCAGACCGGCCACGGCAGCCGACAACCCCAGGTCGGCCTGCACTTGATCCAGCAGCGGCCCGACACCGGTCAGGCTCGGCCGCAGGTTCGCCGCGATCATCAGCAAACCCCAGAGCAGTAACGCCTGGCCGGAGCGACGCGTCGGCTGTCGTGCGTCCAATGCGGAACTCATCTCAGCGGGCCGCCCTGACGCAACTGTTCTTCATGCGCCCATGTTCGGGTCATCTCGCGTCGGCAACCAGGCCATGCTCAGGCTGGCCCCCACAGGGCTACCCTGAGTAGTGCGCGCTCGGCGAATGGCACCGTAGGCTGATGATCATGGGTACGCCGTTGGGTGACTTCATCCGAGCCAAACGAGACGCTATCCAGCCGGAATCCCTGGGGCTGCCGGACCGAGACCGCCGCCGGTCGCCAGGACTACGCCGTCTGGACCTCGCCACTCGAGCGGGCATCAGCATGGAATACCTGGCCCGCATCGAGCAGGGGCGCGACCGAAACCCGTCCACCGCGGTCGTGAACGCGATCGCCGACGCGCTCAGCCTCGCCACCTCGGAGCGTAACCACCTGCGCTACCTCGCGAAGATCACCGGGGACGAATGCTCCGCCCACTTCAAGCCCGCACCGCCGCGCCGTCAGGTACGCCCGTCCGTCATGGACACGTTGCGCATGCTCGAACAGGGAATCGCCATCGTGACGAACAGGCTGGGCGACGTCCTCGCCTACACCGGCACGTACGCGACGGTCACCAGCGGAACCGGTCTGCTCGACGCAGAAACACCGAACATCACGCGCTACGTCTTCACCGATCCACGCGCGCGCACCTTCTTCGCCGATTGGGACGCGATCGCCGACGAGCAGGCGTTCGACCTGTGGCTCGCACCTTCCGTCGAGAATCTCGAATGGCTCACCGCCGAGCTGATCCCACTCGCGGGCACCGACTTCACCCGCAGGCTGAACCGCCATGAGGTACCACGACGAGGCGTTCTGCGACTCAGGCACCCGTCCGGCCCCGAACTTCGGCTGACACGCGAAACGCTGGAACTGCCCGCCGATGATCAGCAGATCGTCGTATTCCTGCCCGCGGACGACCAGACGGCGCGGGCCGTCGACCAGCTGCACCGGCAGTCCCGAGGGCGGCTGCGTTCCATCTCGTGAAACCTGCCGGGACCGACGAAGTCCTGGCATCTGTGAAGACCCACTGTCGCGCGGCCGGGCCACGACGATCGTCGCCGATGACGGCATTTCTCACGCTGACCTCGCGACCGCTCCCCTGTTAGCTTGACCGGCGTGATCCGTGCTGGCGTGAAGGCCACCGTCCTCGTCCCGGCGGGAACGGCGCTGCTCCTGTTCGCTTCCGCCTGCGGCAGCCCTCCCGCGCCCGCGCCCACCACGGCACCGTCGTCCCCGGCGAGTACCGCGCCCACGAGCACGGCGCCGCCGGTCGACCTTTCGACCCTGCGCCGCGGCACCGTCCCGAAGGCCTACCCCGAGCCGGACCTGAGCGGCCTTCCGCCCAAGCCCGCCTCCTCCGCGCCCGTGCGGGAGCGGATCGCCTGGGAAGCACTGCGGAAGGTGACCGACTTCGCCAACCACGTCGACCCTGGCGCACGCTCGTCCTGTCCCGCTTTCGATGCCGGCCGCACCAAGACGGTGACCTGCACGGTCACCTACCTCGGCGAGGCTTACGAGTACGTCCTGCGCGACATCAAGTTCCAGGGCACCGGCCTGACCGACGGGCGTACCGAACAGGGCACCATCTCCTACCGTGCGGACCTCACCGCCGGACCGATCATCCGCGACCGGGTCGAGATCGTGCTACGGCACCAGAACGTCACCGAATACGAGGCCTGCGACATGCCCGAGCACGTCCGCTTCGAATTCGGCTCCACCAAACGGCGGCCCTCCGGTTCCTCGGTCGCGGGCCGGTGGATCCACGTACCCGGCATCTCCTGTCGTCACCTCGACCCGAAGACCAACACTGTCCGCACGCTTCCCTTGGAACTGTACGAATCCGGCGCGCCGATCCACCCGTCGTCGCGGATCGGCGGCTGAACCGGATTCGGCCTGTCATCCCAGGCCGAGTCCCGCGGTCAGGGGCCCGTAGAGAGTACGCACGTACGAGTCCGTGAGGTGATTGTCCCGGTACACCACGACGTTGCCGACGACAGCCGGGCACACGCCGCCGACGCACAGCCACGGAGTCAGGTCGACGACCGTCGTATGCGGCACGCGTTCGGCGGCCTCCACCAACGGGTCCTTGTCCCGGCCGAAGGCGTCACCCAGTGCCGTGTCGCATGCAGCGTGCCTGCCGGGGTTGCGTTCCAGGCAACGTGGAGTGTTCTTGGCTGGGCGGGGCACGTCACGGATGACGCCGGATCGGATACCGGCGTCGGAGATACGCCGCAACAGGGATTCGTAGCCGTCCACGGTCTGCGCACGCGATTCCCAACGCCATTTCAGATCCTTGTCATAGGACTCGGGAGACATCGCCGAGGTCACCACGAGTTCCGGCTTCATGGCGAGGATTCCGGCGAGTTCGCGTTCGTTCTGGTCGGAGCAGACGGTGAGGCCTGCCGGTGCGACTGCGGTGAAAGGGCAGCCGTTGCGCAGCATCATCTTCACCCGCCACTCGGGATGCTCGCGCACGAACCGCGCGAACACGGTGCTGAACATCGCCGCGTGCGAGTCGCCGACCAAGACGAGGGTCTTCGGCGCGGTCGCCGTGCCGTAGGTGCACTTGTCACCGGTGGGCGGCCAGCTCTCGATGTCGTACGAGGTGCAGCTGACGGTTTGGTCCTGCAGCGGCCAGTCCCGTCCCGCCACCGCCGGGTCGGGAGTCAGCGGGACGCCGTCCGGCGCCGATATCGGGTTGTCCCGGTCGAGCGCGAGGGCGCCCGGGTGACTTTCATCGAGGCCGGTGGCCGACGCGAGGCGCTCGAGTTCCGCCGAGGCGTACTGCCACGGCACCGTCGCGACGACCGTCGTGGCCGCGACCAAGGCCGTACCGAGCAGGTAGGCACCGCGGAGCCGGGATGTGCGACGCCGAGCGGTCGTCCCGCCGCGGAAGACGTCTTCGACCACGTGTTTGGTCACCATGGCCAGCGCCAGGCTGAGCACGAAGGCACCCACCGCCTGCTGCCGCGTCAGTTCCGAGCCGCCTCCGAGTTGCAGGACCACCACGATGACCGGCCAGTGCCAGAGGTACAGGCTGTAGGAGATGTCACCGAGGTAGCGCAGCGGCTGGAGACCCAGCACGAAGGCGACTTCCGGACGTGCCACGCGCTGGTCCGCGGCGACGACCCCGGCCAGCAACAGGCCGACGGTGCCCAGGGTGGGCAGGAGGGCGAGGTAACCGGGGAACGCCATCGCGGTGGTCAGCACGAACGAACCGGCAACGACCGCGACCATCCCGCCCCAGCCGAGAAGTAGCCGGGCCCCACCCTTGAGCCGGATCCGGTGCACGGTCATCGCGGCGAGGCCGCCGAGTCCGAGCTCCCACATCCGGGTGGGCGTCACGAAGTAGGCGCGACCGTGGTCGAGCTCGCTGTAGACCACGGAGAACACGAACGACGCGGCGGTGACGAGGGCGACCGCGGTGACGGCGTGACGGGCGGCCTTCGGTCCGGCGCGGTGGGCCAGGCGGGCGCAGAGGAGCAGGACCAGGGGGATGACGAGATAGAACTGCTCTTCGACGCTGAGCGACCAGAAATGCTGGACCGGTGACGCGGCGGCGGTGGCGTGGGCGTAGTCGGCGGACTGGGCGGCCAGCGCCCAGTTCTGGACGTTCAGCGCCGAGGTGAGGACGTCACTCATGATGGCGGGCCAGCGTGAGATCGGCAGGAAAAGCCAGGTCACGAGCACGGTGCTCAGCAGGACCACCGACGCGGCAGGCAAAAGGCGCCGGATGCGGCGAGCGTAGAACTCGCGCAGGCGGATGGTGCCGGTGCGGCGCAGTTCGCCGGTGAGGGTGCCGATGATGAGGTAGCCGGAGATCACGAAGAAGACGTCGACACCGACGAAGCCGCCAGGCAGCCATTCAGGCCGAAGGTGGTAGACGATCACCAAACCGACCGCCAGCGCGCGCAACCCCTGGATATCCCGGCGCTGACCGCGTGACTCGGCCGGCACCGGTCTCAGCGGAACCGTCTCTTCGACCTGCGCGAGCGCCATCGCCACACCCTTGCCCCATCGCCAAAGGCCGCGCGGGACAAGGCGGCCACCCGGTCAAGAGCGTAGAACACCCGGTCGACCACCTGTTCACCCTCCCGAGCGAGGCGAGCCTGGCGCCCGTCACCCGTATCGGTGATTCTCGCCGACTCACCATTCGTGGCATGTGGATCACCGGTTCGTGGCACGCGCCCGCCCACTTGCCGTAGCGGAGGCCCAGCTTCCACATCGGCCCGCCGCAGGCTCGCTACCCACAGTGTCGGCTCCCGCGGAACCGACCCCTGACGCAAAACACGAAAGACTTACGTGTTTATCGTGGGAAGATTCACGACTCCTCGAAGGCCCGGGAAATCGTTTTTTGACAGCGCGCCAACGTGGTGAAAATCTTCGATCGCTCCTCGCGAGAGCACAACCGAACACGAAATCCGAAACAAGGAGCCCCTCAATGCAGATGTTCACCCAGCACGTGCACCACGGCCACGACCTGATCTCGGGTCTGCTCGCGCACCTGGCGCACGTGCTCGGATGGCTGGTCTGACGCTCTTGAGCACCAGGGTTTGACAGGGGCCAATCTGTTGGCGCGGGTCGGCCCCTCGTGTTTGCGACCCGGTAAAGGGACACACCCCGTGTCCCTTTACCGGGTTCCGGTTTTTCACCGCGGAAAAGGTGACCTTGCTTCTCGGGTTTATCCTTTGCGCAGCTGCGGGCGGCGCGGGCCGGACCCCCAGTAACCGGCCCGCGCCCGGTACCGCGGTGATCCCCCTGCGACACCGCGCCACCCGACCATGGTGCGGCCGGGACGGTCCCCGCGCATGGGGGCCGGGACCCCATATTCCGGTGAGGGCGCCAGGGTGCCCGGCCGTCACTCTCCGGACATCTTCGTGCGTGCGCTGAATGTGGGGGTGTCACCCCCATGTGCGTGCCCAGCCGAACTGAAACCATGACCGCCGTGACGCCCCCACGATCGGCGACGTCCCTGCCGCCGAGGTGGTGGGTACGCGGCCAGACCCCGCGCGAACGGACCGCGGACAAGCCCGCATGGGCGGATTTCGCCGAACACGCGGTGACCGCGCTTCTGCCGGAGCGTCCCCCAGCCGATGACTGGCGTGTCGACTTCGCCGGGGTCTTCAGGTCGCTCGTCCACGCCGCTTCGCGTGACGCGGTCCCGGACGATCTCCCCGGAGCCGATGTCGAAGCCCTCCGCCGGGGGTTCGCGGCCCAGCTCGACCAGCATCTGCTCAAACTCGCGATCCGCACACTGGTCCTCGAACTCCACCGCGACCGCAAGGCCGGAGACCTCCGGGGAGAAACACCCGAAGAGCGCTTCTCCGATTTCGTGCGCAGGCAAGCTTCTCCGGCCGGGCTCGTCCGGTTGTTCGGCGAGTACCCGGTCCTGGCCCGGCTCGTCGCCCAAGCGTGTCTCCATGCCGCCGAAGCCCACGCCGAAGCGCTGGCCCGGTTCTCGGCCGACGCCGCGTTGCTGCCCTGTTCGGTCGTCGACGGCGAACTCGGCACGCTCGTCGAGGTCGCGGGCGGGATCGGTGACTCGCACGCACGCGGGCGTTCGGTCAAACTGCTCCGGTTCTCCGGCGGCGCCAAGGTGATCTACAAACCCCGGCCGCTGATCCTGCACGAGCGGTTCACCGACGTCGTCGCGCGGCTGAACAAACGACTGCCAGGGCTCGAACTGCGGACCGCGGACGCGTTACCGCGGGCGGACTACGGCTGGCTCCGGTTCGTCGAGCACCGGCCGTGCGCCGATATCGGCGACGTCGACCGCTTCTACCGGCGGCAAGGCATCCTCCTGGCGCTCCTGTACGCGCTCGACGCCACCGACGTCCATTACGAGAACATCATCGCCTGCGGCGACCAGCCGGTGCTGATCGACATCGAGACGCTGTTCCAGCCCTCGCCGCCCGATCCGCCGGAGGGCGACCCCGCGGCGGCGATGCTGGCGCGCTCGGTCCAGCGCACACTGCTGCTCCCCCAGCTCTTCGCCGGCGAACACGGCGCCGTCGACATCTCCGGCCTCGCCGGCCGCGGTGGCAGGCTGCCCACCGACCGCGTCGAGTGGGCCGATCCGGGCACCGACCGCATGCGGCTGGTCCGGGTGCCCGGCGAACTCGCGGGCGGGAACAATCTGCCACGGCTCGACGGCCGCGACATCACGCCCGCCGAGCACAGTGCCGCGCTACTGGCCGGATTCCGCCTCGGCTACGACGCGATCTCCACCGGACGGGACGAACTCGCCGAGCACCCCCGGCGCTGCGCCGACGACCCCATCCGGGTACTCATCCGGCCGACGAACTTCTACTTCCGGCTGCTGGACGAGACCACCCATCCCGATCTGCTTCGCGACGCCGCCGACCGCGACCGCGCGTTCGACCTGCTCGAAGAGGATTCCGCCGACGAGGAGAAGCTGCTCCGCCTCGTGCCACACGAGCGGGACGACCTCTGGGCGGGCGACGTGCCGATGTTCACCTCGAACCCCGGCTCGACGTCGCTGCTGGATTCACGCGGCGAGAGCGTCGAGGGGGTGGTCGACCGGCCGTCGCTGGACACCGTGCTGGCGAAGCTCGCCGACATGGACCCGCTCGACCAACGCGACCAGGAATGGCTGATCTCGGCCACCCTCGCCATCAGCACGGCGACCACGGGTCATCACGGTGGCGATACCGCGGAAACGGCGGCGCCGAACCAGGCGCCCGGCGCGGAACGGCTGCTGGTCACCGCTTGCGGTATCGCCGACCAGATCGTCGCCAACGCTTTCTCCGACGAGCACCGCTCCAACTGGCTCGGGATCGAACTCGTCGACGACCGCTACTGGACCGTCCTGCCGATGGGCGCCGGGCTCGGCGAGGGCTACTGCGGTGTCGCGTTGTTCCTCGCCCAGCTCGCCGAACTGACCGGGATCGCGCGATACCGCGATCTGGCCGCGTACGCGATCAGCCCGCTCCCCGGCCTCTTCGCCACCCTCCGCGCCGACCGCGAACTGGCCGCCACCGCCGGCTGCGGCGGCCTTCTCGGACTCGGCGGCGTCGCGTACACGATCGCGCGGCTCAGCACTCTGGCCGGCCTTCCCGCCGGCGATCTCATCGAGCAGGCCGTCGACCTGATGCCCGACGCGACGCCTGAAACGCCCGCCGGGTTCACGACTGGGCTGGCGGGCGGTGTCGCGTCGATGCGGTCCGTGTATGTCCAAACAGGACTGGAATCGGCACTGGCGCGGGCCGACCGGTACGCCGCGGAACTGCTCGACCGCGAACGTCCACAAGAGAAGTCGTTCGCCCGCGGTTCGGCCGGGATCGACTGGGTACTGCGAGCGCACGATCGTTCCGGCGAAGAACCACCCGGAAGTGCGGACGATCGGGCGGAAAGCACCGGCGGCTGGTGCGCCGGTCTCGCGGGTGCCGCGCTCGGCCTTGCCGCTCACCTGCCCGAGCCCGGGTACGCCAGGGATCTCGACCGGACGATCAAACGGCTGGCCGACGGGGCGCCGCTGAAGGACCTCAGCCTCTGCCACGGCGAGTCCGGTGTGCTGGACGTGTTGTGCGTACTGGCGGAGAACGGGCACACTGGCGCCGCCGCCGCGGTCCGCCGCCGGACCGGTCATCTGCTCGCCGCCATCGACCAGCGCGGTGCCCGCTGCGGCACACCCGGCGCGGTCCCCTCGCCAGGGCTGCTGAGCGGCCTGGCGGGAATCGGCTACGGCCTGCTGCGGCTGGGATTCGGTGACCGGGTCCCCTCCGCGCTCCTGCTCCGTCCCGACCGGCCGCATCCCGCGGCCACCGTTGTTCCGCCGGTAAATCGAGTATGAGGAGAAAACCCGCATGTACGAAAGAGATCTGCCCGCCACCGAAGACGTCCTCGGCGCCGTGAACCTGCCGCGCGCCCTCGAAGTCGGCTCGCGCAACCACGCGCTGGCGGGTGGCAAGCCGCGGCTGAGCGCCAACCCGCTCGCCACCCTGTCCACGGACCCCGGTTCGCCGTCCGTCGTCAGCGTCTTCACCGGCGGCTGGATCTGAGACACGCTCACGAAGGCGGGTTCGCGCCGCCCGCCTTCGTGATCATTTATTGGCCGTGACGGGGAAATCCGCTCGCTATAGTCACCGCGGTGGGGATCCGTTCGTCGCGGGTGATCGGCCGCGACGCCGAACTGGCCGAGCTCTCCGGAGCTCTCGATCGCGCCATCGCCGGCCGCGGCGGCGCGATCTTCCTCGTGGGCGAAGGCGGTATCGGCAAATCGCGGCTCGCCATCGAGGCCGCCTCGAGAGCGGTCGCCGCCGACATCCCGGTCCTGCAAGGCCGGGCGAGTTCGATCGGCCCGCTCGTCCCGTTCCGGCCGCTGGCCCAGGCGCTGTGGTCGCATTTCCGCGGCGGAGGACCGCCGTCGGCCGCCGAACTCGACCCGTTCATCCCCGTGCTCGCCCAGCTCGTCCCCGACTGGGGCCGCGGTGACCGGCCACGCGAGTCAGGCTCCCTGCTGGTGCTCGCCGAAGCGGTCTTCCGGCTGCTGGCCGTCACCAGCCGCGACCGCGGCGCGCTCCTGGTCCTCGACGATCTCCAGGACGCCGACGCCGAGACACTGTTCATTCTCGAATACCTCGTCGACAACCTGCCCGCGGCGCAGGCCCTGTTCGTCGGCACACTCCGCAACGAACCCTCCGACGCCCTGCGGCTGGCGACCTCCGGCGCGCAGCGGATGAGCTGCGCCGTCGTCGAACTGGGCAGGCTCGGCCTCGCCGACACCCGCGCCCTCGCCGCCGCCTGCCTCGAGACCGAGCCGGGACTGCTTCCGTCGGCCGCGGCGGAACTGTTGTGGCGCAACAGTGCCGGCCTTCCGTTCATTGTCGAGGAATTGCTCCACGGCATGGTGAACGACGGACTGCTGGTCGAGGGCCGCGACGGCTGGCGCGTCATCGGCGAACTCCGCGCCCGCGTTCCCGCCGCACTGGTCACCAGCATCGGCGTCCGGATGGAGCAACTCGGCGAGCAGGCGGGCGAGCTGCTGTCGGTCGCGGCGATCATCGGCCGCCGCTTCCCGCTACCGGTGGTCCAGACGGTCACCGGAACCAACGACCGGACCCTGCACAACCACCTGGGCGCCGCGGTCTCGGCGAACCTGGTGACCACCGACGAGACGACGCCCGGCTGGTACGCCTTCCGTCATCCGCTGACCGCGGAAGCGTTGCTGGCACGCCAGTCACCGGCACGGAAGGCGGCGCTCGCCCGTCAGGCCGCCGACGCCGTCGAGAAGCTGTACCCGGGGCTGCCGGGCGACCTGTGCGCGCTCGTCGCGTCGCTCCGGCTGACCGCGCTGGATGAACAGGCGGCAGGCCGCCTGTTCGCGGAAACCGGACGCCGTGCCCTCGACGCGGGCGCCGCCGACTCCGCGGTCACGATGCTCACCAAGGCCGTCGACCTGCTCGCCGGGGCAGACGCGGGAGATCGGGCGGAGGTGCTGGAGACACTGGTGCACGCGCTCGGGCAGACCGGTCAATTCGACCGCGCCGTCGAGCTTTCCGCCGGATTCGGCGAGATCGGCACCCTCGAACGGGCCGCGAAACTGCATACCCAGCTGGCCTGGGCCGCCTACATCGCCGGACGGCACGACGAATGCCTCGGCCAGATCGAACGTGCCCGCGCTCCCCTCGGTTCGGCGATCTCTCCTGCCCAGCAAGCCGCGCTCGACGCCGTCGAAGCGAACCTCTGGCTGGACGTTCCCGGCCGGACGGGCACGGCGGAACGGCTCGCGCGTCAGGCCTGGAAGGTGGCCGAGGCGACCGAGCAGCCGTTCGTCGTCTGCCAGGCATTACAGGTGCTCGGCATGCTCGCGCTGTCACGGGACCTCACCGAATCCGAGCGTTACATGCAGCTCGCGCGCCGCACCGCCGAGGACAACCATCTCCACCACCTGCGCACCCAGGCGCTGGTCCGGCTGGGCGGGCATCGCGTCCTGATGAACGGCGACGAACAGACCCTGCTGCTCGCCCGCGCGGACGCCCAGCGCACCGGGTCGATCACCCTGCACTGCGCGGTCGACTCCGTGCGCACCATGCACGCGATCCTGCGCTGCGAATTCGGCACCGCGCACGCGCTGCTGGCGGAGAACCTCGCCGTGCTGGGCAGGCTCCGGCTGACCGCGTTGCTGCAGTACGCCCATATGACGAGGGCGATGTCCGCCGGGCACCGGGCGGACCGCCCGGCGATGGAGCAGGCACTCGACGACTTCCGGGAAAGCGGCGGTGAGAACGCGCAGGAGATGGTGCTCAGCATCGGGCTGGCGCGGGTCTTCTGCTCGCTGCTCGAAGAGGATTTCGACCGGGCACGGCGCGAACTCGGCCAGGTCGTCGAGCTGGAGGACCGGCGGCCGAGCCGGTTCCACCTCGCCGGCCAGCACGGGCTCCGGACGCTCGTCGACACCCTCGGCGGCGCGCCCTGTCCGGAGGACGGATCCGCCGTGAGCGGGATGCGGTGGAACCGGCAGTTCGTCGAATTCGCGCACGCGGTCGAGCACGGCAGGCGAGGTGACGCGGCGGCGGCCGGACAGGCGGTGGCCTCCGCGCTGGAGACGTCGGCGCCCTATCCCCTGGCCCGCCACCTCGGGCTCCGGCTCATCGCCGAACCGGCCGCCGCCGACGGCTGGGGTGATCCGGCGGGCTGGCTCAAAGATGCCGAAGAGTACTTCCACCGCAGGGAGATCCCGGCGGTGGCGGCCGCCTGCCGGAGTCTCCTGCGTAAACTCGGCGCCCCCGTCCGGCAGCGCCGCTCCGGGGTCGACCGGGTTCCCGGCGACCTGCGAGCGTCCGGCGTCACCGTGCGCGAGTACGAGGTCCTGGTGCTGCTCGCCGAGCGGATGGGCAACAAGGACATCGGCGCCCGCCTGCACATCTCGCCGCGGACGGTCGAGAAGCATGTCGCGAGCCTGCTCGCGAAGACCGGCCTCGCCGACCGCGCGGCCCTCGCCGAGCGCGCTGCCGGACCGCGACCTGGCATGCTGTGAGCCATGAGCGACCTCACCGTGTACGGCGCCGACTGGTGCCCCGACGTCAAACGCAGCCGTGCCCTCCTGGACTCGAAGGGCATCGCGTACGACTACATCGACGTCGAAGCGGATTCCGGCGCCGAGGAGACCGTGCGGGCGCTGCAGAACGGTGAGCGGCGTATCCCCACCATCGTCTGGCCGGACGGCACCCACCTGGTCGAGCCGAGCGACGACGAGCTCACCGCCCACCTGAACCGGTGACCCTTCCCGACGTCCCGCTCGGCACGAGGGTCGTCGTGCGGTACCGGATCGAGGGTGGGTTCACCGACGCGCTCGGCTACCTCCGTTCCCGTGACGACACGGAATGCACGGTGGAGACCAAACGCGGACTCGCCACGATCCGGCTGGCCGACATCGTGCTGGCGAAGACGGTCCCGCCCCCGCCACCGCCTCGTACCAGCCCGGCCTGACCACCCGTTTCGCCCCGGCGCCACCGGGTAAGCCAAGGAATCCCCAGCAGGAGGTTCCCTTGGCTGCCACAGCGAAAGACCCGGACGGTCCCACCGAGTTGTCCCGACGATCGTGGTGGGCCGTACTCAAGCGGACATTCGTCCAGTTCAACCGCGACAACATGCTGGACTGGGCGGCGGCGCTCACCTACTACGGCGTGCTCTCGCTCTTCCCTGGTCTGCTCGTGCTGACCGCGATCCTCGGTCTGATGGGCCCGTCGGCCACCCAGGCACTGGTCGAGAACGTCGGCCGGATCGCACCCGGCCAGGGCCGGGACATCCTGATCGGCGCCATCGAAGAGCTGTCCAAGACCGGTGGGCTGGCCGGAACCGCGGCGATCATCGGCACCGCGGGCGCGTTGTGGTCCGCTTCCGGCTACATCGGCGCGTTCATGCGGGCGTCCAACGTCCTCTACTCGATGCCCGAAGGCCGCCCGATCTGGAAGACCGTGCCGTTGCGGATCGGACTCACCATCGCCGTGCTGATCGTGCTCGCCCTGTGTGCCGCCGGGGTGGTGGCGACCGGCGGGATCGCCCGCTACCTCGGCGACCTGATCGGTCTCGGCTCGACCGGCGTCCTCGTCTGGGACATCGTGAAATGGCCGGTGATCGCGCTGCTGGCGGGGCTCGCGTTCGCGATGCTCTACTGGGTGAGCCCCAACGTGCGGCAGCCGAAATTCCGGTGGCTGACACCGGGCGGCATCGTGGCCGTGCTGCTCTGGGCCGCGGCCACCGCCGGGTTCGCCTTCTACGTCAGCAACTTCGGCTCGTACAACAAGGTCTACGGTTCGCTCGCCGGCGTCATCGTGTTCCTGATCTGGCTGTGGATCTCGAACATCGCCGTCCTCCTCGGCGCCGAACTGGACGCCGAACTCGCGCGTGGCAAGGAGCAGGCCTCCGGATCCCCCGCCGACGACGAACCCTTCCTCCCGCCGCGTGACACCAAGGCGATGGACGACGACGAAGCAGCCGCGGTCGCCGAAGCGAAGACCTCGGACTGATCCGCCTCGCTCGACTGTCCGCAGGGGGACACTTTCGGGTACCTACCTGGGCGCGGCCGACGTTGCGAAAGTGGCTTTCGCAACGTCCGGCGGGACACGCCACCCCGGCGGTACAGGAAGAGGCACCGGTTCCGAATGGGTCGGGTCTCGTGAACCATTCGGACGACACACGTGATCAGGCGGACGACACGCGTGACTGGACGGACGACACGACCATGCGTGCCACCCGTGCACCGCAAGACACGGCTGGCCCTGACCGTCCGGGCCGCTCACCGCCGAGAGCCGAAAGCTCCTTTCGCTGCATCAGACGCGGCGAAGGGAGCCTTCGGCCCACCCAGGCTCCTTCCCCCGGCCGAGGGGAAGGAGCCCTTCGCGATGCCTAGCTCTTGCTCGACTTGGTGGCCTTCTTCTTGGCGTCCTTGACCTTGCCCTTGACCGTCCCGACCGCGTCCTGCAGCGGCGCGTAGGTGCCGTAAAGCGCCGGGTCGGGCTTCGGAGCGGTGCCCGGTCCGCCGAGCGGCTCGGGTTCCATCAGGTACTCGAGCCCGTCTTCGCCGAAGCTCCAGCCGCCCTTCGAACCGTCCGGGCCGTCGGACAGGTGCCAGACGGTGTTGTTGTGTTCCTGGTTCTCCTCGTCGAACAACGCCGTCGGCGCGATGTCGCTTTCCAGGCCGTCGGCCTTGAGTTCCTCGATCGCGGCGAGCCACTGCTTCTGGTGCACCGTGTCCCGCGCGAGGTTGAACTGCAGCATCGCCTTCACGCCGGGGTCGTCGGTCATGTTGTACAACCGGGCCGTCTGCAAGCGGCCCTGCGCCTCGGCCGCCACGTTCGCCCGGAAATCGGCCAGCAGGTTGCCCGACGCCACGACGTAGCGGCCGTTCCAGGGGTAGCCCTGGCTGTCGCTCGGCGTGGCGCCGCCGCCGGAGATGATCGCCTGCTGGGGATCCATCCCGCCGAGAATCGCCGCGGTGGCCGGATCCTTCGCGGCCTCGGCCACCGTGGTCGCGGGTGCCCCTTCGAGGAGCCGGGCGACCATCGTCGCGAGCATTTCCACGTGACCGATCTCCTCGGTCGCCGTGTCCATGATCAAATCCTTGTACTTGCCCTCGATCCGGCAATTCCAGCCCTGGAACAGGTACTGCATGGTGACGGTCATTTCACCGTAGGCGCCGCCGATGAGTTCCTGCAGCTTACGGGCGTACAAAGCGTCCGGCTTTTCCGGTTTGGCCTCGAATTGGAGCGATTTGGTATGACGGAACACTGACAACCTCCAGAGAATTCAGGGAACGGACTAGCGCGAGTCGGCGATCGGCGCCTTCGAACCGGAGAGCGGAATGAGCCCGAGGGCGAGCATCCCGACGGCGAGCCCGAGGTGCAGCCAGTTGTCGGCGGTGTTGACCGGCACGAAATTCGCCGCCGAGCCGTGGTCGATCAGCAGCCCGTACAGCCACAGCACGAGGTAGATCACCCCGCCTCCGACGAGGAACGCCTTCGCGCCGGTCACCGTCCGGGCCAGCAGAATGCCCGCGACGCCGAACGCCAGGTGGACGATGTTGTGCAGGATCGACACCTGGAACACGCCCAGCAGCAACGCGCCGGACCCGTGCCCGGCGCCGCTCAGCTGCTCGTAGTTCGTCGTGATGCCGGGGATGAAACCGAGAATGCCGACGAGCAGGAAGACCGCGCCCACGCCGAGGGCGATGAGCTGGCGCGGAGCCCGCCGAACCGTGGCCGGCGATGCAGTCATGGATTTCCTCCGATCCAGGTGGAACAGGATGGGCGAACAGCACGCGAGTACCCGGACGTAAGGCGCTCACACCGGCAAACCGAGGTTTTCGATTCCAGGGGAATTCCCGTGTAATCCGGCTCGCCCGGGGTAGCCCCTGCGGAACACACACGTCACCGGGAGGGTGGAGATCGTGGCCGAGGACAACGCAGCACAGGCAGGGCCGGTCGGCAGGCTTTTCCGCACCGGATTTCACGCGCTGGCGGCGCTTCGCGGCGCGAGGGCCTTCCACCCGAACGGACTACTCCTCAAAGGAGAACTTCACGCGTTGCGGCGCGATGAGCTCGCATTGCCGGACGAGCCGGTCGCCGTCACCGTGCGGATGTCCAAGGGAGCCGGTCTCCCGGGACGCGTGCCCGACGCGCTGGGGATGGCGGTACGGATCCCGGCCGTCGGCGGCCATCCGTGGGATCTCACGTTGACCACTTCGGGCGCCGGCCTCGCCGGTCGCGTGTTGCCGCGGCCGGCTCGCGCCTGGACCACCGGTCGCTACAGCTCGTTGGTGCCCTATCGCGTGAAGGGTGGACTGGTCTGGCTGTCGGCCCGTGCGGAGACGACACGACGCGCTGAAGCGTCGCTGGACGGATTGAGGCGGCTGGTGGCGGAAGGGCCGGTGACCTACCTCGTCGAGACGGTCCGGGCGAACGGACATCGGAAACCCTGCGCGACGCTGACCCTCCGCGAGGTCGACGACGACTCCCCTCGCCCCGCCTTCGATCCGATGCTCAACCCACCGCCGGGCTGGGAGCTGCGGCCTGGCTGGCTCTCCGGGCTGCGCGAGCGGGCCTATGAAGGCAGTCGGGAGGGTCGATGATTCGCCCTCGGCCGCGCCGTATAGGACGTTATACGCGAATCGATTCGAGGGGCCAAGTACGTGAAGGACCCCTTCACCGCGCTAGACGCAATGAAGGGGTCCTTCACGTACTTCAGGCGACGAGCGTTATGGGTAGCTCACCAGGTTGCTCGGCCGCGTGTCCGGTGGCGTCACCGCCCCGGCGTCGTTGATCACGTGCGTGATGGTCCCCTTGTAGTTCAACGAAACCGTCACCATGTTGTGGAACCGGACGCCGGAGCGGTTCGGCACCTCGAACGCGTGATACAGATTCACCGACGGGTTGTCGTTGAAGAAGCAGTAGCTGCCCAGACCCCACGCCTCGTGGGAGGTCACGTTGTCCCCTACCTTGTACGCGGCGTACCCATTGAGCCCGTTGGGACTCTTCCAGCCCGCCTGGTCCGGGACGTCGTACGGGATCTCGTTCTGGAAGAAGATCGTCCTGCCGTTCTGGCCGTTCCAGATCACCTGGTACTTCTGGTAATGCTCGACGAACAGGCCGGTGGCCAGCACGTTGTCGCCGTTGACGACCACGCCGGTGTCACCGGTGTTGATCGTCCAGCCGTAGGTGCCGGCGTTCCCGTGGTCGGCCCGCCAGGCCCAGATGTGGTCGATGATCGTGTCACGGCTGTTGACGATCAGGCTGTTCGTCGCCTTCCCGGCGATCTGGCCGCCGATCCGGAAGAACACGTCCTGCAGCGTGGTCGGGTTCGCGGCATGGTTCGCCGTCGAGCCCGCCTGCCCGACCGTGAGCAGCGAATGCGAGTTGGTCGTCCCGGCGTCGAACAGGAGGCCCTTGATCCGGACGCCGTCCACGTCGGCGACCTTCATGGCGTCGACGCCGTTGTCCGGCACCAGTGTCGGGTAGCCGACGCCGAGGACGACGGTGTTCGCCTTCGTCACGTTGAGCGTCTGGTTCAGGTGGTAGACGCCCGGCGTGAAGAACAGGTTGCAGCCCTGGGAGAGCGCGGTGTTGATCGACGCCGCCGTGTCCCCCGCCTTCACCACGTAGAACTGGCTCATCGGCAGCGAGCTGCCCTGAGTGCCGCCGTTGGCCCAGCTCGGCCCGGAAGCGTTGGTGCGCAAGGAAGGCAGGAACACACGGTACTTGCCGGAGCCGTCGAGGTACAGATACGGGACGTCACGGGACACCGGCGTGGTGCCGAGCGTCGTCTCCGGCGGGTTCGGGAAGGTGTTCGCGGGAGCGCCGCTCGTTCCGGAGAAGACCATGTTCCAGACCCCGCCGTCCCAGCTGCCGTAACTGCTGTCCCGGGTGTACCACTGCTGCTGCGAGATCGACGCGGTCTGCCCGGACACCTTGCTGTCGGCGGTGTACCCGCCGCTGGCGAACCCATAGCTGGCCGGGTAGAGCTGGAGCCCGCCGCGGATGTCCATCCGGCGGAACGGCGCGGCCTGGGCGACGGCCCAGCGGGTCGAGCCGCTACTCGGGACGACGGCCAGGTTCTCCGCCGAGCGCCAGAAGTTCTGCAGCGCCACACCCTTGTCCGACTCGTTGAACGCGTCGACGGTCACGTCACCGTTGATCACGACGTCGCCAGGGTTCTGCCCGAGCCCCGCCACGGAGGTGTAGTAGCCGACGTTGTCGTGGATGCCGTTGTAGACGCCGGGTTTGAACAGATGCGCGTACCGGCGCTCGGTGAACTGCGCGGTCAGGGTGTCCTTCTGCGCGTTGAAGTCCGCGTCGAGCCTCGCCTGGATCGACGACGCCGACATCCCCGGGTCGAAGATCCGCACGTTGGGCCCGAAGTCCGGGACCTCGGCCTGGGCCGGGCACGTCGCCTGGGTCGATCCGATCGTGTAACTCGCCGACGCCACCGGGGAGTTCGCCGAGCCGGACTTGAGCGCGATCGCGGAGATCGTCGAGGAGGCGGAGACCGTGATCGGGCCCGTGTACAAAGTGGACGACGCCGTCGGGGTGGAACCGTCCACTGTGTACCGGATGGTCGCGCCGGCGGTCGCGCTCGACAAGGTCACCGAGCGGGCGCTCGGGTAGCTGCCGCCAGGTGGATCGAACGTCGGCGAGGCGACGGTCGTACCGCTGCCGCCGTGGGTGTACGTGAAGTGCGGGGTGTCGTGCTGCGGCCCGCCCTTCTCGTAGGTGAACCAGTAGTCGAGCACCGTGCCCGCGGACAGCGAACCGACGGTGTGCCGCCACGTGCCGCCGTTGTCGGTCATGCGGACGTTCTGCTGCCCCAACCCCGGAACGCCGGTGTAGTGGATGTCGACGTACCGCGCGGGCGTCGACGGCGTGAAGGAGAACTGTGCCTGGCTCGCGTTCAAGGAGGCGGCACTCTGGCTGTAGTCGGCGGCCGCGGCGGTGGCACCGCCCAGCCCGCTCGCGATCAGGAGCGCGGAAAGGCCGGCGGCGAGCACGCCGCGAACCCCTTTCCGTCGTGGGGACCGCACAAGGATCCGGTTCACGTCGTGACACCTCCGGCGTTGGAAATCCACGGGCGAAGCAATTCGTTGCGCGCCACAACAAAGTAGCCGTCCGTGCGATATGTCCAGATCACGCTTCGGTAACAGTGGTGGTCCAAACCACTGGCTGCGCCGGACAGCCCAAGGCGATGCGACCGTTCGGTGTCCTCGCGTGGTGCGATCGGGCGCCGGTCAGCGGTCCGGGACGACGTAGAGCGTCGACGCTTCCCCGCCGTGCATGGCGCTCAGACTGGTCCGGCAGGCCAGGAGGACCTCGCGGTTCGCGACGGTGTCCGGCGGGACACCGCAGCCGTCGCAGAAGAGCTCGACCGAGCCGGGGAAGGTCTCGTCGACCCGGACTTCGACCGTGCGATCACAGCGGCGGCACCAGCGATGCCCGGTGACGACCAGGACGTGCATCGGATCGGAGATGCACTGATGCACCCAGCCGCGGTGGACGTAACACGTCGTCCGGACGTGCGCGCTCAGGCCGTGCTCCTCGGCCACGTCCTCCGCGGCGAGGATCGCGGCGAGCCGCCGGTCGGGGATCTCGCCGTACCGGTCCCGGCGTCGCGCCGGCGGGGCCGAGTCCGCCGCCGCGAGCAGTCTGAGATGAGCCCTTGAGGGTGGCTGAGTACGTAGCACCATGTCGGTCTCGACCTTTCGGCGTCCACCGGAAGTCTTATCAGCTCGGTTCCGGTTTCGCCGGAGCGACACCCGACCGGGCGACAAGGACCTGAGAAAGGTTCGTTTGTACGGCCCTTGTATTCACGCTGCCCATGCTGACCGGACAACCGAATCCGCTCAGGAGGCAGGAATTGTTGACCAAGGTAGCCGTGCTCGCGACAGCGACCGCGCTCTCCCTCGGCGTGGCCGCCGCACCGGCCGGCGCCGAAGTGACCGCGTTGCCAACGGCCAGCATGGAAGCGGTGCTCAAGGCCGCACAGATCGACCCGCGCCGGGCCGACAGCGCGCTGACCCCCGGGGCCAAGGACAGCGTGCTGCTGGTGGAGCAGGCGCTCGCCGCCAAGGGACTGCTCGCCCAGCAGTACGTCGACGGCCATTTCGGGACGTCGACCATCACGGCGTACTCCAGCTACCAGAAGTCGCTGGGCTACACCGGGATCGACGCCTCCGGCCTGCCGGGCAAGACGTCGCTCGAGAAGCTGGGCGAGGGCCGGTACACCGTCACCGCGGTGGTCTCGGCGGGTAGCCGCCTGACCTACCACGGCAAGACGATGAACACGCGGACCAAGGCGATGCTGGTGAAGGCCGAGGGTCTGCTCGGCAGGCAGCTCACCATCACGCAGGGCTCGTACAACCCCGGCGGCGTCGGCGCTTCGGCCGGGACGCACGACGGTGGCGGCGCGCTCGACATCGGCGTCGAGGGCATGTCCTCGACCACGCGGACGGACGTCGCGCGGAAGCTGCGACAGGTGGGCTTCGCGGCTTGGGTCCGGACCCCGGCCCAGGGTTTCGCCTACCACATCCACGCCATCGCACTGTCCGACCCGGACCTGTCGTCGGGCGCGCAGCACCAGGCCGGTGACTACTACCTCGGCTACAACGGCCTCGCCGGCCGCGGTGCCGACGACGGCCCCGCCGTCACGCCGAAGCTGACTTGGGAGGAGTACCAGCGGTCCTGACCCGCTGGCCGGAGGCCGCCTTCGCCGATGTCGATCGTCGCGAAGGTGGCCTTCGGGCTGTCCGCGAAGCCCCAGGTAGGCTTCGGCGCGACGGCAAAACCAGCGGGAAGGGAACATCGCGTGGAGGCTCAACCGGTCGGTCAGTGGCTCGACGAGCTGGCATCGAAGGCCTCGACGCCCGGTGGTGGCGCGGGTGCCGCGATGAACGCCGCGGTCGGTGCCGCCCTGGTCTCCATGGTGTGCAACCTGACCATCGGCAAGCCGAAGTACGCCGAGCACGAGGCCACCATGACCGAGGCGCTCGCCAAGGCCGAGGACCTCCGGACACGTGCGCTCGGCCTCGCCGCCGACGACGCCACCGCGTTCGACGCCGTGGTCGCCGCGTACAAGCTCCCCAAGGCCACCGACGAGGAGAAGCAGGCGCGCACCGCCGCGATCCAGGCCGCGCTGGTCGGCGCCGCGGAGGTCCCGCTGCGCACCGCGGCCCTCGCCGCCGAGGTCATCGACGTCGCCGCCTCGATTCTCGAAGGCGCCAACACCAACGTCATCTCCGACATCGCGGTCGCGGCCTCGTCCGCCAAGTCCGCGCTCGAATCGGGTGTCGTCAACGTCGAGGTCAACCTCGCGTCCATGGCGGACGAGCAGCTCCGCAAGGAGACCGAGGCCCGTCTCACCGAGTACACCCCCGCCGCCGGGCGCGCCGACGCCCTCATCGCCCAGGTTCGCGAAAGGCTCGCCCGATGACCCTGATCGACGGGCGCGCGATCGCCGCCGCCATCACCGCCGAAGTCACCGAGACGGCCGCCAAGCTCCGCGAATCGGGCACCGTCCCGACGCTCGCCGTGCTCGTGCCGACCGACGACGACGCCACCGCCTGGTACGTACGCTCGATCGAGCGTGCCGCGAAGAAGGTCGGAGTCGACTGCCGCGTGGTCCAGCTCGAGAAGCCGACCGGCGAGGACGTCACCCGCGAGCTCGACAAGCTCTCCGCGGACCCGTCGGTCCACGGCATCATCTGCCAGACCCCGTTGCCCGAAGGGGTCACGCTCGACGACGTCGGCGCGCACATCGACCCGCGCAAGGACGTCGACGGCGCGAACCCGGTCAGCCTCGGCCGTCTCACCGCTGGCCTCCCGACCTACGCGCCCGCCACCGCCGCCGCGGTGCTGGAGATCCTGAAGCGTGAGCAGGTCGCCCTGTCCGGCGCCCAGGTCGCCGTCGTGGGCCGCTCGACCGTCGTCGGCAAACCCGCCGCGCTACTGCTGCTCGGCGAACACGCGACGGTCACCGTCTGCCACTCCCGCACCAAGGACCTCGCGGCGGTCACCAAGACCGCGGACGTCCTGGTCGTGGCCGTCGGCCGCGCGCACTTCATCGGCGCGGACCACGTGAAGCCCGGTGCCGTCGTGATCGACGTCGGCACGAACCCGACGCCCGAAGGCGGGCTCGTCGGCGACGTCGACCAGGCCGCGGTCGAGGAGATCGCCGGCTCGATCACGCCGGTGCCGGGTGGCGTCGGCCCGGTCACGACGTCGCTGCTGCTGCGGCACACCGTCACCGCCGCGCAGTCCTGATCAACGACGAGAGGCGGCGAGTCCATTGTGGACTCGCCGCCTTTTTCGTGCGGCGAAGCGAAAGTGGGCGTGTTGCGAAAGCCACTTTCGCAACGTCGGCGGGGGCAGCGACCTGTGATCGAAGGCGTAACTCACGTGATCAGACACGTATCTCGCGTGATCAGAGGCCGCACACGAAGTTACGCCTCCAATCACGCGAGTTACGCCTTCGATCACGCGAGTTACGTCCCGATCACCGTCTCTACGACCTTCCGCACCTGAGTCGGTTCCGGCGGCGGTGCGGTGCGGTCGGCGTAGAGCAGATGCGCGGCACCGATGAGCGTCGCCGCGAGGGTTTCGACGTCGGCGTCCGCCGCGATCCTGCCCTGCGCTCGTTCAGCCTCGAGATAGCCACCGATCATGACGGCGGCTTGAGTCAGCACCGGAACCCCGGCTGGCCACTCGCGGCGCAACCGGGCACGCAGCTCGTCGCGGAAGATCACGAGCGGGACGATCGCGACCGCGACCGACTCGAACACCGCGGTGAGCGCCGAGGTGAGGTTGTCCACGACCGTTCCGGTACCGACGGCTTCCCGGAGGCCCTTCTCGTCCAGCTTCTCGATCCGGTCCAGCACGAACTCGGCGAGGAATCCGTCGAAGTCGTCGAAATGCCGGTGAAGGACGCCTTTCGCGCAGTCCGCCTCTGTGGTCACCGCGCGGCTCGTGAGCCCGCTCGGCCCATCCCGTAGCAGGACACGCTCCGCCGCGTCGAACAACTGCGCGCGGACGGCGCGCAGGGCTACCCCGGTCGGCATACGGCTCCCTTGCGTTGACGAGTGGGCAAGCGCCCACTTAAGGTGGGCACATGCCCACTCTACCTTCGGGGCAAGAGCCTCATCGCTATCGGCAGGCCGCGGAGTCCTTCGGCACGGACGTCGAACGCTACGACCGGACCCGGCCCGCCTATCCCCCGGAACTCATCGGTCACCTCATCGCCACCGCGCCCGGCCGCGAGGTCCTCGACGTCGGCGCGGGCACCGGAATCGAAGCGCGCCAGTTCCAGGCGGCGGGTTGTCGCCTCCTCGGCGTCGAACCGGACTCGCGGATGGCGGAGTTCGCTCGCCGAAGCGGCGTCGACGTCGAGGTCGCGAAGTTCGAGGAGTGGGACCCCGCCGGACGCCGGTTCGATCTGCTCGTCTCCGGGCAGGCCTGGCACTGGGTCGACCCGGTGGCGGGCGCCGCCAAGGCCGCCGAGGTGCTACGGCCCGGCGGGCTCCTGGCCGCGTTCTGGCACGTACCCGAACCGCCGGAAGAGGTCGCGAACGCCTTGGCGGACGCTTACCGGCGGCTCGTGCCGGATTCCCCGATCGATCTCGACAGCGTGCCGAAACAACCCTCTGACCCGTACGGGCCACTCATCGTGAAGGTCGCCGACGGTCTGCGCGATGCGGGCGGGTTCGGCGAACCGGAACGAAGCCGCCACGACTGGGACCGGGTCTACACCCGGGACGAATGGCTGGACCAGCTTCCGACGTTCGGTTCGCTCACCTGGGTCGAATCCACAGTGCGACAAGAGATCCTCGCTGAAGTCGGCGCGGTGATCGATGGGCTGGGCGGACGGTTCACCGTGCGGTACGCCACCGTCGCGATCACCGCGGTCCGCGACTGACCCGCCGGTGACGGGAGCCGCGCCGCTCCCGTCACCGGCGTCCGTCAAGGCGTGACGGGGATGTTGGTCAGCCCGTTCACCGCCCTCGACACGGTGTTGGACGCGTGGACGACGTTGGGCCGGTCCGAGCACTTCGACGTCGACGTGATCTTGATGGCGTACTGTCCGACCCCGCCGAGATCGGACCTGTTGTCCCGCCACACGTTCCCGCAGCCGTTCGGGAACGACGGGGTGGTCCCGGGATTGTGCGTCTCGTAACCGTTCGCGAACGTCCCCGGCGAAGCGAAGGTGCCGGCGTTGCCCTCGATCACGTAACCGGATCCCTTGACGTCAACCCAGGAATCGGCCGAGTTCTGCCCGGAAACCCCTTGGCCGTCGAAGGTGTTGCCCCGGATGACACCGTCCACGGTGCCCTCCTTGACGTCGATGGCCTCCGCCGCGACGTACGGCCCGATGTGGTTGTCGAGCACCTGGATCCGGTCGCTGCGGTCGACCCCGCCGGAGTTCCCGTGGCACGCCCAGTTGGAGTTCGCCGAGCCGAGGTAGACGCCCTCGCCGTAACCCGCCTGCACGAGGCCGGTGTGACTGATCGTCGAATCGCGGATGACGCTGTCCGCCGAGGAGCGGCGGAAATGCACGGCCTCCTCGTCGATCCGGTGCACCCGCACTCCCTCGATCACGGTGTGGTGCGAATTGTCCGCGACGATGCCCTTCTTCGACTCCTGCACGGTGAAGCCCTTGAGGTGCCAGTACGGCGCACCGTAGAGCCAGAAGCCGTACCCGGAGTCCCAGCCCGCGGTCGGCGCCGGGCAGGACGGCGCCTCGCCGGACGGGCCGTCGTTGATCAGGACCGCCGTCGACGGTCCGGTCACCGTGATCGGCGCGCCCGCCGTGCCGGGTTTCGTGGCCACGAACGAACCACGATAGGTCCCGGCGGCCAGCCGGATGGTCCGGCCGGGGCTCGCGGCGGCCAGCGCGGCCTGTAGTTCCGCCGCCGTGCTCACGTCGACCACGTCACCCGCGGGAACGCTGGTGGTCGTCGTCGGCGGTTCGCTCGTGGTGGTGGGCGGGGTCGTGGTAGTGGTCGGTGCCCCTCCCCCGCACGGGCTGCCGTTGACCGTGCAGCCGGTCGGCAGGCCGAGCCCCTTGGTGTTGAAACCGAACGACGCGGTGCCGCCGGGTTTGATCGTGCCGTTGAAGTCGGCGTTGGTGACCTTGTAGTGCTGGCCGGTCCTGGTGAGCACCGAACTCCACGACGTCGTGATCGTGGTGCCCTCGGGGAGATCGAACTCGATCGTCCACTGTGTACTGTTCGCGTCGCCCGCGTTGGTCAGCGTGTACTTCCCGCCGTATCCGCGGTCCCACGCCGAGCTCTTGGCGAAGGTCGCGGTCAGGCTGGGCGCGGCGGCCTCGGCGGTGACGACGGCACCGAACAGGCCCGCCGCCGACGCCGTGGCCGCGATCGCGGCGAGCAGTCGTTTCCTCGTCATTCCGTGCCTCCGCATTTCGTTCCGGCGATCGAGCACGCGACCGGGAGTCCCTGACCTGCGGCGTTGAAGCCGAACGTCGCCGAGCCGCCGGGTTTGACGCTCCCGTTGTGGGCCGCGTTCCCGAACCGGTAGTGCTGTCCGGTCCTGGTCAGCACCGAACTCCACGATCCGGTGACCGTCGTCCCGGCTGGCAGGTCGAACTCCACCGCCCACGAACCGACGGCGGCCGAACAGGTGTTGGTGACGGTGAAGCCGCCACCGTAGCCGCTGTCCCACACCGACTTGCGGGTGAACGTCGCGTTCAGGCATGTGCTCGGGGTCTGGGTTGTCGTCGAAGTGGTGGGGCTCTGGCTCGTCGGCGAAGTCGGCGAGGACGGCGGGGTCCCGTCGACGGACTTCAGGAAGAGCGACGACGCGGCATCGGTTTTGCTCGCGTCGACGCCGTGCCCTCCGGTGTAGTCCCGCTGCTCGTTCTTCGCCCAGTCGGCGATCGGCGTGCCGCCGATGTCGAGGTGTTTGTACGCGGTGCCGTCCCAGCCGAAGGAGTGGACGCGGTGCCGGTCGGCGTAGAAGTCGTTATACGGGCCGTTGTCCGCGTGCTGTTTGGTCATGGCGTTGTTGAAGAACACGTTGCGGGGGCCGGAAGCTCCCGACCACTTGACCGCCTTCTTGCCCGCGCCCCACCAGATCGGGAACCAGTTCGAGTCGTCGGGACCGCCACCGCCCTCCTCACCGCAGTTGGCCCGGCAGTTCCCGGAGCGGTGCGCGTACGGGACCTTGACCGTGTTGAGTTCGAACAGGTTGTTGCGTTCCCAGCCGCCGTGCAGGTTGAGGTCGGAGTCGAACGAGTTGCCGATCACCACGTTGCCCGCGGCGGACCACTGGAAGGTGAAATGCCGCAGCTGGGTCGAAGTGTTGCCGGCGTAGAGCGAATCCCAGACGCGGGAGCCGCGGAAGTAGCCGTTGCCGCCCTTGCCCTTGTTCCACGACCCGTTGAGTTCGTTGTCGACGATCTGGAGGTTCTTGGCCTCCTCGGTGACGATCGGATGCGATCCCGTCATATCCGCGCGGATACCGCGGATCCAGGAGTTCGCCGCCCATTTGAAGACGATCCCGTGCATCTCGGCGGCAGGCGCCATGTTCCCGTAGTTGTTGTTCGCCTCCGCGGGGTTCAGGCCCGGCATGTCCTGGGTGAACCCGAGATTCTCGAATCCGACACCGAGCACCGGGTCGACCAGCGGTGCCGCCTTCGAGTCGTAGGTGGCGCCGTCGATCGGGACCGAACCGTCCGAAGTGGAATTCACCGGGACGTCGTACTCGAGCGGTTTGTCGAGGGTGATCGTGCGCGCGGAGGTGTCGAGCGCCGCGATCGTGAAGATCTGCTGGCGCATGTGCATGTTCAGCAGCGGGAACGTGGTCGGCGTCGCCTGCTGCTGCTCGTAGAACTTCCGCGAGTTGGCCGCCCTGATATTGACCAGGTTCCCTGCCGCGAGCGACGTCAGGGCACCGCTGCTCGCCAGGTGGACGACCTTGTCCCCCATCCGGGCGGCGAACGCGGTGTCGCCCGGCTTGCCCCGCAGCTTCACCCCGGACTTCCAATGGACGTTGATCGTGCCCTCGAAGATGTCCTTGCGGTTCACGGGCGCCGAGGCGTGGTCGCTCGCGTAGGACGTGTGCACTCCCCTGGACTGGACACGGAACAACCCGCGCCCTGGCCACAACCAGCCGCCCTTGCCCGCGCCCGAGGTCATCCCGTCCTCGTCCCAGTCGGAACCGTCCGGGGTGAGGGTGTCGTAGAGGGTGTTCGCGTCGGGTTTGTAGACGAACTTCGTGGCGTCCCTGCCCGCGCCGCGCAGGATCAGGTAGTCGGCGTCGACGTGGATCTCGTGCGTGACGTCGAACCGGCCCGCCGGGAAGGTGATCGTGCTGAGCTTGGTGTAGCTCCCGGACGGCGAGCACGCGCTCTTGATCCCGTCGATCGCCGCCTGGATCCCGTTCGTGTCGTCGGCGCCGTCGTCGGGTTCGACGTTGTACTGACTCGCCAGCTCGGCCGCGGTGACCTGGCAGGTGGCGTTCGGATTCACCTCACCGGGGCCGGGTAGCGCGGCACCGCCGCGATACCCGGCCTTGGACCAGTCGTAGAGCCCCGCGATCGGCGCGCGGCGGTTGGCCGCTCCGAGGTCGAGACCGGGCAGCGCGCCGGGTCCCGGCGCCGCGTCCGCCGGCTGGGGCGGGACCTGCAGGAGCGCGGCGGTGGCGACCACGGCGGCGACCGCCGGGAGGACGGCACGACGAAGAGGACTTTTTCGGGACACCCGAAACCTCCGTGACGGACTGACGGAAGGTGTTGCGGCGTGTACACCCGGACCCCGTCTTTATAGTTCACGTCCCTGTCGCTCGTCAACGGATGTGAATCATGTCCATGTATGTGAACGCGCGAACGTCGCGATATGGGTGGAGAACGCCTCCAGGTAGCGGCGAAGGAACGCCTCCGTGCCCTCGTCCGTCACCTTGCCGTTGTCCGTGATCAGCCCATCGGTGTACCTGATGTAGGCCTCCGGCTGGCCCAGCACCGGCGAATTGGTGAAGGACAGGATGCTCTTCAAGTGCTGCTGGGCCACCGCCGTGGAGATCAGTCCCGGCGACGCGCCGATCACCGCGGCGGGCTTCCCGTCGAGGGAGTTCGAGCCCCACGGCCGGGTGGCCCAGTCGAGCGCGTTCTTCAGTGCCCCCGGGACCGACCGGTTGTACTCGGGCGTGACGAACAGGAGCGCGTCCGATCCTTCGATCGCCCGCTTCAGCTCGCGTGCCACCGCCGGGAAGTCCTCGTCGACAGAGCGGTCGTACAGCGGCAGGTCACGGATGGGGATCTCGGTCAACCGCAAGGCCGCCGGCGCCAGCCCGGTGAGGGCCCCGGCGAGGCGCCGGTTGATCGAATCGCGCGACAGGCTGCCGACGACGTAGCCGACTTCATAGGTCATGGTCGTGCCTTTCTTGTTTGTCATCCTGCGAATCAGAGGAAGGCGGCCCGGCGTCGCACCGGGCCTCCCAGAGCCACGGCGCCGAAGGCCGCGGTCATCCCCACCACCCCGACACCGCCCCAAAGCGGGCCCGGTCCGGACGGCAGCAGCAGGGAGCCGAGCACCGGCGCGAGAACCGCGCCCACCGACCAGCTCATCCCGGACACCCCCGCGTACGTGCCTTGCAGTGTGGGCGGCGCCAGGAGGGAAACGATGGTCGGGATCGAACCCGCGACCGCGATCTCCCCCGCCGTCCAGACCACCACCGTGACCGCGAGCCCGCCCGCGTCGTGCACGAAGGCCGTCAGAGCGAACCCGGTGGCCACGACGGCCGTCCCCGCCGCCAGCACGCGGTTGGGATCGAGTCGCGAGAGCCGTCTCCCGGCCAAGGGCTGCACGGCGACGATCAGGACGCCGTTGAGCGCCATGACCAGTCCGAAGTGGGTACCGCTGATCCCCTGTCCGGCCATGGCGAGCGGCAAGGTGGTGAACGCCTGCGCGTACAGGGCGCCGTAGGCCGTCGTCACGACGCTGAAGGCGAGCATCACCGGGTCCCGGAGCACCGACCGCCAGGCGCCACCCACCGGCTCGGTTGGCCTGGATTCCGGGACCGCCCGCCACACGAGCACCGCGAAGGCGACGGCGACGGCGGCGTTGACCCCGAACATCGCCGTCGCACCGTGGTCGGCGAACCACCCGCCCGCCACCATCGCGACGGCGTAACCGAGGTTCACGCCCCAGAACAGCAGTCCGTACGCCCGCGGCCGGACCGAAGGTGGGACCAGGTCGGCCACCATCGCCTGCGACGCGGGACGGTAGGACTCGATGGTGAGGCCGAGCAGGAACGCCGTCACCGCCACGAACGCGAATCCGGTCGCGGCGCCCATCAGGACCATCGATGCGGAGGTCGCGAGCATGCCGCCGGTCAGGGTCACCCTGCGGCCGAACCGGTCGGCGAGGCGGCCGGCGACCACGTGCGAAAGCACCGAGCCGACGCCGAACGCGGCCATCACCGCACCGGTCTCGCCGATCCCGAAGCCCTGCACGCGGGTCAGGTAGACGGACAGGAACGGCTGCACCATCGCGCCTGCTCGATTGACGACAATCCCCAGCCACAGCATCCAGAACGGACGCGGGAGCGACCGGGGCCCGGCAAGCGGGGAGGTGTGGGTGATCATGCGGTCCATCGTTGACCGGCGGTCCCGGAGCCGATAAGAGTTTCAGTTGTGGCTGAATCCTCGTGGGCGGAGTTCGACTTCACGTCGAGCGACCTGGCCCGGCTGCGCTTCGCGTTCTCTCCCGCCTCCGAGGCGATCGCCAGCTTGCGACTGCTCCAGGACCCCGGCAGGCACGCGGTGCACCTGCCGTGGATCCGCGCCGTCCGTCCGCTCCTCCGCGACCTCGACCTGCGTCTGCTCTTCGCGCTGGTCCCGCTCGGTGCCTACTTCGCGGACTTCCTGACTCCGCCGCCGTCCAGTCCGGTCCCCGACATCGACGCCGAACTCGACCGGATCGCCCACGCCGATCTCGACGAGGCCGTCGCGGAGGCCTCCCGGGTCCCCGCCGCCGCGAGCGACGTCGTGCAGCGGTTCCTGGCGGACCCCGCCGCGGGGGTCGCGCGTGCCACCGAAGAACTCCGGCTCTACTGGGACGTGGCGCTGGCCCGGTTCTGGCCGCAGATCCGGGGACTGTTCGAAGCGGAGATCCTCCGCCGAGCCCGCCAGCTGGCCCGTGACGGGGCAGGCGCACTGTTCAACGACCTGCACCCGAACATCTCGTGGGACGACGGACGGTTACGGGTGCGCACCCGCGCGTGGAAACGCAGCGGGCCGCTGGGCGGCGACGGGCTCATCCTGATCCCGAGCGTCTTCCACTGGCCCGACACGGCGGTGATGGCCGAGCCGTACCAGCCGAACCTGGTCTATCCCGCGCCCGGCGTCGCCACCGTGTGGACGCGGAACGTCGTCCCGACCACCGGTGCCCTGGACGCCTTGATCGGGCGGACCCGCGCTCGTGTCCTCGTGGCCATCGCCGACGCGGCGACGACGACCGCGCTGGCCCGCCGGCTGATCATGGCGCCCGGCGCGGTCAGCCAGCACCTGAAGGTCCTGTACGACACCGGCCTGATCACCCGTCATCGGACCGGACGCGAGGTGTTCTACGCGCGCTCGGCGCTCGGCGACACCTTGTGCGCCAACGGGTCAGTGCTCACCTGAACGGAACCGGTCGAGCACGCGGCGCTCCCGTTTCGTCGGGCGCCCCGCGCCCCGCTCCCGCCGCGCGACCGGGATGGCGGCCTCGGGCGGCGGCGCCGGCGTCCGGTCGATGAAGCAGGTCGCGGCGTCGGCGGCACCGACCCGTTTCTGGATCACGCGCGTCACTTCCAGGATCCGCGTCGTGTCGTGTACCCGCGCGCGCACTTCGTCACCCGCCACGACCGTGGTCGCGGGTTTGGCCGGTTTGCCGTTCACGCGGACATGGCCGCCACGACAGGCCGCCGCGGCGTCCGGGCGTGTTTTGGTCAGCCGGACGGCCCACAGCCAGCGATCAACTCGAGTGGACTCCACAGCAGTACATAGTGGCCTATCGGCCGGCTTTATTGCCACCCGGCATAGCCGCAGGTATAACTTGTTCTAAATCCCTCAACGGTGAGGAAGATCACGTGAGCGACGAAACCATGTGGAGAAGCGCTTCCGGACAGTTATCCCGCCGCCTCTTTATTGCTGGAACTGGTTCTATCTTGGGGGCGGCGGCCCTCGGCGGGACCGCTTCCGCGAAAAGTTCGATCGCCGATGCCGCCCGAATCCCGGCACTCGTCATCGGATCCGGATACGGCGGCTGTGTCGCCGCGCTCCGGCTCGCCGAGGCAGGCGTCGACGTCCATCTCGTCGAGCTCGGCATGGCCTGGGACACCCCTGGCACGGACGGCAAGATCTTCGCCAACACCACCAAGCCCGACTACCGCTCGTTCTGGCTGCGGACGAGGACCAAGCAGCCGCTGAGCAACTTCCTCGGCTTCCCGCTGGACAAGGACGTCCCGCGCCACACCGGGATCCTCGACGCCGAGGACTTCAGCGGCATCACCGTCTACCAGGGCCGCGGCGTCGGTGGCGGCTCACTGGTGAACGGCGGCATGGCCGTCACGCCTAAGCGCGAGAACTTCGGCTCCGTCCTTCCGACGGTGAACGCCGACGAGATGTACGGCGTGTACTACCCGCGCGCCAACACGGGTCTCGGCGTCGCCACCATCGACCAGAACTGGTTCGAGACCGCCGAGTGCTACCAGTACGCGCGGGTCGGCCGGAAACACGCGCAGCGGTCCGGTTTCCCGTTCCTGTTCGTCCCGGACGTGTACGACTGGGACTACATGAAGAAGGAACAGGCGGGCACGGTGCCGAGGTCGGCGCTCGCCGGGGAGATCCTCTACGGCAACAACGCCGGCAAGAAATCGCTGCAGCAGACCTATCTCCCGCGGATCAAGGCGACGGGGCGGGTGACGATCTCGGCGCTGCACCGCGTCACTTCGGTGACGCCCGCGTCGGGCGGCGGGTACACCGTGGTGATGGAGCAGCTCAACACGGGCGGCACCGTGACGGCGACGAAATCCGTCACCGCGGACAAGGTGTTCTTCGCCGCGGGCAGCGTCGGCACGAGCAAACTGCTGGTGAAGCTCAGGGCCACCGGCGCGCTGCCCAACCTCAGCGCCGAGGTCGGCAAAGGCTGGGGCGACAACGGGAACGTCATGTGCGGGCGGGCCAACCACATGTGGGACGCCACCGGGGCGTTGCAGTCGTCCATCCCCACCGCGGGTATCGACAACTGGGCGGCGGGCGGTGCGTTCGCCGAGGTCGCGCCCCTGCCGACCGGCATCGAGACCTACGCCTCGTTCTACCTGTCGATCACCAAGAACCCCCACCGCGCGACGTTCTCCTGGAACCCGAGCGCGAACAGGGTCGACCTCGACTGGCAGACCGCGTGGAAGCAGCCGTCGATCGAGATGGCGAAGACGATCTTCGACAAGATCAATTCCAAGGAAGGCACGATCTACCGGACCGACCTCTTCGGCACCTACAAGATCTGGGGCGACCATCTCACGTACCACCCGCTCGGCGGCGCGGTGCTCGGCAAGGCCACCGACAACTACGGCAGGCTCCACGGATATCCGGGGCTTTACGTGATCGACGGCGCGCTGATTCCGGGGAATACCTCGGTCAATCCGTTCGTCACCATTACCGCGCTGGCGGAAAGGAACATCGAAAAGATCGTCGCCACCGATCTGTGACGACGATCCGCAATGGGCCGGGGCGACAACCCCGGCCCATTCTTATATCTTCGGCAGAACGCAGACGGTGTCGATCCCCAGAACGTGGTTCAACCGTCCGAAGGCGAGCCAGGAACCGATGCTCATGCTCAGCTCGACGATTTCCTTCTGGCTGTAATGCTCGGCCATCCGCTTCCAGAATTCGTCGTCGATGCCGTGGTGGTCGAGCGCGTAGCGTTCGGCGTATTCGGCGGCCAGCCGGGTCCGCTCGTCGAACGCGTCGGTGGTCCGCCACTCGGTCACCGCGTCGGCGAACTCCTCCTCGACCTTCACCCCGTCACGCTCGGTCCGCCAGTCCAGGCAGAAGACGCAGCCGTTGATCTGCGCGATCCGCAACCGGGCCGCTTCGAACTCACGGAGCCCCAGCGTGGTGTGCGAGTACACCGCGAGCGAGAGTTGCGAGGCCGCGACACCGATCCCGGGCACCATCTCGCCCCATACGTAGCCGATCGGGTCCTTGCCCTCGGGAATGTCGATGTTCATCGCGCGCTCCTTCCGAGCTTGCCGGTCGCCGGTCGCAGGGGGACGTCGAGTGCGTCGTAGAGGCCCGGTTTCGCGTCCACGAGCCAGTCGATGGCGCCGACCAGCCTGCCGACCGCCGTCGCGTTGCCGCCGGCGGACCGGTTCTCGCCCTCGTCGGTGGCCTCGACGGAGACTTCGATCCTGGGACGGCCCTCGATGATCACCTTGTGCGCCCCGTCGCCGCTGGGCGGCATCGGCCAGTCCGGCGCGCACGACGCGTGGATCCGGGTGACATGTTCGATGACGATCCGAGGCTCGTTGTCCACGATCCCCTGTACTTCGAACCGGACCGCACCCTGAGTGCCCGCTTCGAACTCGCCCATCGCCCGCGTGGTCACGGTCTCCTCCAGCGGACGGCGGTCGAGCGTCTCCCGGATCTCGTCCAGTTCCACCCCGAGACCACGGGCGATCAGCCGCACCTGCCCGCCCCACACCATCGTGGGCACCGACGGGACCAGCATCGGCGGCTCGTAGTCCATCGGCTGCCCCATGCCGACCAGGTAGCGGACGGAGTCCGGCTGGTCGTAGGTGGAGTAGTCGAAGATCTCCTGGCAGCGGACCACGTCCACGGTGGTGCCGAGCCCGCTGATCAGCAACGGCAGGATGTCGTTGCCCCACCCCGGATCCACCCCGGAGACGAACAGCGACCCGCCGCCCTCCGCGATCGCCGCGAGCACGGGCTCCCGCAGTTCTTCGGGCGCGTTGCGCTGGTCGTACAACGCGTAGAGCGCGGGCGTCACCACCACCGCCCCGGCCCGGATCGCGCGGACGATGTCGGCCAGCGCGTCGGCGGGCCGGATGTCGCCGGACGCCGCGTACACCACCGCACGCGGACCCGCCGCCAGAATCGCTTCGACGTCATCGGTCGCCGCCACACCCAGTTCGCCGTCGATTCCCGCGAGCGCGGCCGCGTCGCGGCCGACCTTCGCGGGATCGTGCACGAGCACACCGGTGAGTTCCAGCGCCGGATGCGCGTCGACGGCCCGGAGGGAGGCGCGACCGATGTTGCCTGTACCCCAGACAACAGTGGGAATCATGAAGTCGAGATTAACCGAACACCGGCACCGAAACAATCGCGAAAACCGCAGGTCAGAGTGCATTACTCGGGTTCATTCCAGCGGGCAACGAAAGCGTTCCGGCACGCGGAACGGACACCGTTTTCCGCGGTGACCGGCAATCGGGTTGAGTGGCGACGCCCGGCATGTGTAGTGTGCGTTCCCGTGACGAGCCCCGAGTCGGACAGAACCCCGCCGCCGGTCATCCGGCGGCGAGTCGTCGTATCCGGCCGTTAGCGTCGGCCCTCTCGCTTCCCGGTGACCGGAGCGCTGTTCCGTGCGTCCGGCCGGGTTTCTCCTGTTCCGCGCACGGCTTCCTCCTGCTCACTTTTCCTTGGGAGTCGTCCGTTGCCCCTGTTCGTCTATGTCCTCGGCCTTGCCGTCTTCGCGCAAGGCACCTCCGAATTCATGGCTTCCGGTCTCGTGCCGGGAATCGCCGGTGAGCTGTCCGTCCCGGTGGGCGCGGCCGCCGCGCTGACGTCGGCCTACGCCGTCGGAATGATCGTCGGCGCACCCGCCATGGCCGTGCTCAGCGCCCGCTGGCCTCGTCGCCGGGCGCTGGCCGGATTCCTGACCGCCTTCGTCGTGGTACACGTCATCGGCGCCGTGACGACGAGCTTCCCGCTGCTGTTCGGCACCCGGGTCGTCGCGGCGATCGTCAACGCCGGCTTCCTCGCCGTGGCCATGCCCGTGGCGGTCACCCTGGCACCTCAGGGAAAGCAGACGCGGGCGACCGCGGTCCTGATGGCGGGTATCACGCTGTCGTGTGTCGCCGGAGTACCGGCGGGCGCCGTACTGGGTGACCTCGCGGGCTGGCGGTCCGCCTTCTGGGCCGTCGCCGCGTTGTGCCTTCCCGCGTTGGTGCTGGTGTTCCGTTCCGCACCCGCCGGTGCGGCGGAACCGCACGAAGTCTCGATCCGGCGCGAAGCCCTTGAACTGAAAGCACCTCCCGTACGGCAGGCGATGCTCCTCGGCGCGTTGGTGAACGGCGCCACCTTCGCGACGTTCGCCTTCCTCGCGGTCATCGCGACCGATGTCGCCCACCTCCCCGCCGGAGCGGTTTCCGGTCTGCTGGCGGCGTTCGGCGTCGGCGCGTTCCTCGGTGTCACAGTGGCGGGCCGCACGGGAGACGGCGAACTCCGGCGCGGCCTGGTGCTCGGATTGTGCGCCCTGCCGGTGGGCTGGGCGGTGCTGGCGATGCTCGGGACGCGGCCGATCGCCTTGTTCGTCGTGACGGCCGTCCAAGGTGGACTGTCGTTCGGCTGTGGTTCCGCACTCGTGGCTCGGGTCATGCACGTGGCCACGGGAGCTCCGACGCTGAGTGGCTCGTTCGCGACCGTCGCACTGAACGCGGGCGCGTTCCTGGGTCCGGTGCTCGCCGGATTCGTCACGGAGTCGACCGGTGACTACCGCTACGCCATCTGGATCAGCGCGGCGATCACCCTCCTCGCACTCCCGCTCGTCGTGCGGCGCGCCCGCGTGCGTCATCGATGAACGCGGGGCCTGGATACCATCGGCCGCACCATGGAGATGATCACTGTGCCCGCGGGCGAGGTGACGCTGTCGGACCGGCGGACACAGCGGAACTGGACCGTCGATGTCGTGTCCTTTCTACTCGCCGCGGTTCCGGTCACGCGCGAACCCGGCCGGCTCCCGCTGGTCGACGTCTCGTGGGAGGACGCCCTCGGGTTCTGCAACACCCTGTCCGAACGCGAGGGTCTGGCTCCCGTCTATCAGCTGGATTCCCTGGCCTGGGACCGGACCGCGAACGGCTACCGGCTGCCCTCCGAGGCGGAATGGGAATACGCCTGCCGCGCCGGTACGACCGGTCCCCGCTACGGACCTCTCGACGAGATCGCCTGGTATCGCGAGAACTCCGCGGAAACCGTGCACGAAGTCGGCGGCAAGGCGCCCAACGCGTGGGGCCTGCACGACATGCTCGGCAACGTCTGGGAATGGTGCTGGGACGTGTACGACGCCGAGGTGTACGGAGAATACCGGGTCCTCAAGGGCGGCGGCTGGTTCGACGAGCACTGGAGTTGCCGGGCTTCGGTGCGGCGCCGCAGCCACCCGACCTTCCGTGTCGACGACGTCGGCTTCCGCCTCGCCCGGTCACTGTGACCCCGCCTCCACGGCGTGATGATCACGCGATTGAATTACGGCGCGGACACCCGGCCAGGGTGTCGGAACCTGGAGGAAATCGTGACCGGAACCGCTCCCCGAGACGTCGAACGCGTCTACTCCACCGCCGACGTCGTCGCGAAACTGCGACGGCTCGCCGACGCGCTCGAGTCCGAGACCTCTTTCCGCATCCAGATCGCCGGGGAACGGTTCCGCGTCCCCGCCCGCGCGCAGTTCTCGATCGAGCACGAGCGCGGTGACGGCGAGGAAGAGGTCGAGTTCCAGCTGAAGTGGAAGATCGAGGAGACCGACTCGGACGACGACTCCGAGGGCACCGTCGTCTGATATTCCGTCCATAAAGGACTTGGGCGGGCCCGCGTTTCGTCGGCGGGCCCGCCCGCTTCATCTCTGCGGCTCGTCCGTAACGCTTCGGACTCGAACTGGCCGGGGTGAAGACTCCGACAGGGGCCTGCCGCGCCCGACAACGCTGCTCGGCGAGCGGTCGTCGCCGTACTCCAGGCCGTTAGTCCGGTTCAGTGAACCGTCGATTCTCGCCTCGAACTCCGTAACACCGCGTGCCCTCGCCAAGATTCGGAAGTAGCACGGGAACCGGCGATCTTGACCGGCGGTTTGCCCAGTGCCACACGAGGAGGAAGCAGCGTGGCGTTGTTCGGCAACAATCAGGGCTCGGAGGTCGCCGCTCTTCACCAGCAGCTCGCGGCAGCCCATGCCACGATCGCGGAGTTGAGGGGTTGGGTCGGGCATCTTCGCGGGACCGAGACCGCTGTACTGGAGAGCGAACTCCGCCAGTTGAAAGTTGCGGTCGAGCAGGCCAAGGCGGAGCACTCGGCGCAGTTCGCCGCCCGGCAACAACTGATCGCCGAGCTGGAGTCTTGGGGCTCTCAGCTGGTCGAGACCCGTGAACTCGCGCTGTTGCAGCAGGTGGGCATCTACGAATACGCGCATCCGCTCGAGGACGCGCTGGCCTACAAGGACGCGCTCACCGAATTGCGGGCCCAGATCAAGACCGCCGCGAAGGCCGATGCCGTGACGTGTCAGGTCGATTGGGCAGTCAACGGGTCGGTCAAGGAGGGGCAGAAGCTCGGCCGTGACATGGCCAAGTTGATGCTCCGTGCGTACAACGCCGAGGCGGACAACGCAGTCCGCGTGGTCAAGCCGCATACGGTCGAGTCCGTCAAGAACCGATTGACGACCACGCGGGACACGATCGGCAAGCTCGGAACCCTGATGCGGATCGTGATCTCCAGCGATTACCACAGGCTCCGGCTCAAGGAGATCGACCTGACCGCCGACTACCTGATGAAGGTCGAGGTCGAACGTGAAGCGGCGCGGGAAGAACGGGCCAGGCTCCGCGAAGAGGCCAAGGTCATGAAGGAAGTCGAGCGGGAGCGAGCACGTCTCGCAAAGGAGCGCACTCACTACACCACCGTGCTCGCCCGGCTGGAGGCGAAGGGTGACACCGAAGGCTGGACCCGGGCGAAGGAGCAGTTGGCCGCCGTCGACGACGCCATCGCCGGCGTCGAGCAGCGGGCAGCCAACGTCCGCGCGGGCTATGTCTACGTCATCTCGAACCTGGGTGCGTTCGGGCCGGACGTGGTGAAGATCGGGATGACCCGTCGGCTCGAACCGATGGACCGGGTCCGGGAACTCGGCGACGCTTCCGTCCCGTTCCGGTTCGATGTCCACGGGCTCTTCTTCTCCGAAGACGCCGTTGCCCTCGAAACCGCCCTGCATCAGCGGCTGGCGGCCGATCGCGTCAATATGGTGAATCCACGCCGGGAGTTCTTCTATGCCACGCCGGCGCGGGTGAAGGAGCTTCTCACCGGACTCGGCGACGACCACATCCTCGAATACAAGGACACGGCGGACGCCGTCGAATGGCGAGCGTCCCGCCGCGACGCCGACACTTCGCACACCGAACGCTCGCTCGCGCTGTCGGCTGCCGCATCGAACACCGACGCGGGTGGCGACGGCGATCTGTCCACGGACGGCGATCTGACATGAGTCACCCACCTCTGCCGCCTGCTCCCCCACAAGCACCTCCTCGTCCTCCGTCATGGTTTCCCGACCCTCTGGACGACTCCCTCCTGCGGTACTGGGACGGATATCGCTGGACCTTCCACACCGCCGTACGCCCCGCCCCTCCGCCTGCCGCGGCGGCGCCGCAGCAGGCTGTTCAACCCGCCTCAGTTCCGGCGATGCGCCGTGACATCGTGGTCGCGCTGCAGAACGTTCGCGGTGTGTTGGTCGGCTCGATGAAGGAGGTCAATCTCCTCCCCGGTTACCTTCGGCCCGAAGAACAGGTACTCGCGCTCACCGCCGCGCAGGGCGAAGGCCAGGGTGTGCTCGCCTGCACGAACCGCCGATTGCTCTTCCTCTTCGTCGGAGTCGTGCGCCGTCAGTTCCTCGAAGTCGATTGGAACCAGACCAAGCACATCTTCTACTCCCAGTCCACAAAGACGTTCTCGGTCTACACCACCAAGTACACGAAGCGGGCCGTTCCGGCGTTCACCGTGCGGGTCAACAACCTCAACGACGCCAACTCCATCGCCTACGCGGCCCAGTCGGCTTCCGCCGCGCCGCGACTGGACGTCGTCTGAACCGAGAAGCTCAGACGATGCCCCCGTTGGCACGAAGGACCTGACCGTTGACCCAGCGGGCCGGGCCCGCGAGGAACGAGACGACCTCGGCGATGTCGGACGGCGTGCCAAGGCGTTCGAGCGGGGGCTGCGCCGCCATGTTCGCGATGGTCGCCTCGTCCTTGCCGTCGAGGAACAGCGCCGTGGCGGTCGGGCCGGGGGCGACCGCGTTCACGGTGATGTCACGGCCACGGAGTTCGCGGGCGAGGACCAGGGTGATCGCCTCGACCGCCCCCTTCGAGGCGGCATAGGCGGCGTATCCCGGCAGCGCGAGGCCGAGCACCGACGTGGAGAAGTTGATGATCGCGCCACCGTCGCGGACGCGGCGGGCGGCCTGCTGGTCGACCACGAAGGTGCCGCGGATGTTGGTGCGGTGCAACCGATCCAGCCGGTCGAGATCCAGTTCGGCCACCGGCGCGAGGTACAGGGTTCCCGCGGCGTGGATGACGACGTCAACTCCGCCGAAGGTCTTCTCCGCGGTGTCGAACACGGCCGCGACGGCCTGCTCGTCGGCGACGTCGGCCTGCGCCGCGATCGCCTGACCTCCACCGGCGGTGATCGCGTCGACCGCGGCCTGCGCCTCGTCCTTGTTGCCGCCGTATACGACGACCACCGCGAACCCGTCAGACGCCAGCCGTTCGGCCGACTGCCTGCCGATCCCCCGCGAACCGCCGGTGACGATCGCTACGCGTGCCATGCGAGTGCTCCCATCAGGTGTTTTCAGTGATAACACGATCACTGTAGCAGTGATACCGAACCAGCGCTACCGCGTGAGTGTTATCGTCGATACATGACGTTGACGACGAAAGACCGGTTGATCCGCGCGGCGGCGGAGCTCTTGGAGGAGGGCGGGCGCGAGGCGTTGTCGACGCGTGCGGTCAGCGCCGCCGCCGGCGTGCAGGCGCCGACGCTCTACCGGACCTTCGGCGACAAAGACGGCCTTCTCGATGCCGTCGCCTCGTACGGCTTCAAGAGCTACCTGGAGGGGAAGCACGCCCTCGGGCAAACCGGCGACCCGGTGCGCGACCTCCGGCGAGGCTGGGACCTGCACGTCGAATTCGGCCTGCATCAGCCCGCCTTCTACATGCTCATGTACGGCGAGCCCCGCGTCCGCGAAGCACGCCAGGAGGCCGACGCGATGCTCCGCCGGATCATCGAACGCATCGCCGAGGCCGGCAGGCTGCGCGTCCCGGTCGAGCAGGCCGCGCAGTTGGTGCACGCGACCGGAATGGGGGTGATCCTGTCCTTCCTCGCGAGCCCGCCGGAGCAGCGCGATCCGGATCTGATCATCGCCGCGCGCGAACACGTGATCGCAGCGATCACCACCGACAGCGCGGACAAGGCTTCGGACATTCCCAGCCGCGCGATCGCGCTCAAAGCCGCTTTGGAGAAGGAACCTGGCAACGTCCTGACTCCAGCCGAGCGGGCGATGCTCGCCGAATGGCTCGACCGGCTCGCGCGCTGAGTTACCGGCCGACGGCCTTCGCCGCGGCCACCGCCTGCCCGGCGTAGGACCGTCCGAAAAGGACGGTGTGGACCAGGAGCGGGAACAACTGGTGCGCGCCGATCCGGTCGGTCCAGCCGTCGGCGAGCGGGGCGACCTCCTGGTAGGCGGCGAGCACCCGGTCGAGCAACGGGCAGCCGAACAACTGCAGCATCGCCAGATCGGTTTCGCGATGGCCGCCGTGGGCGGCCGGGTCGATGAGCGACGCCTCGACGGCTCCCCACAGCACGTTGCCGTTCCACAGGTCGCCATGCAGGCGCGCAGGAGGTTCGGGCACTTCGGGGAGCCGCGCGCAAGCCTGCTCGATGGCGGCGGCTTCGTCACTGTCGAGGGTGCCCTCGTCGACCGCGCGACGGACGTACGGCAGGACCCGGTGCTCGGCGTACCAAGTCGGCCAGTCCTCGCCCGGCGTGTTCTCCATCGGGGCAAGGCCGATCCACGCGTCGGCGGGCCCGTCCGGCGGAGCCGCGCCGAAGGAAGGCGCACCGGCCGTGTGCAACTCCGCAAGCCCCCTCCCCAGCCGCTCCGCCGCGTGATGCGTCGGCCGCCCGCCGCCGACCAGTTCCGTGACCAGCCATTCGCCGTCGTGGCCGCGAACCCCGGGCACCCGCACCACGCCGGGCTCCCCCAGCCATCGCAGCCCCGCGGCCTCGGCCGGTGTCGCGTTCCGGGCGTGGCCCCGTTTGACGACCACCGTGTCGCCGCTGTCGAGCACCACTTCGGTCACCCCGCTCGACAGGCTCCTCTGCCCCGCGACGGCGCGTCCGGTGATCTTCGTGGCAGCCTCGGCAGGCGTCGAAACCTGGGTCATGCTCGCAACCTACCTCCGCCGATCGGGTGAACGCTCGTCGCAAGGAGGGAAATCCGCGTGCGTGCGTTTTCGAGAGACGAACGGCCTTCACCGGGGCGGAACGAACAGCCCCGCCGGTTTCCCGACCTCGGCCGGGGTGCGGCCGGTCAGCGCGCGGAATTCCCGGATGAGATGCGCCTGGTCGCTGTAGCCGCCCGAATGCGCGACCTCCGCCCAGGAAAGCGACGACTTCCGGTCCAGCAGCGCCAGCACGCGATTGAGCCGGGCGATCCGTCCGACCGTGCGGGGAGCCAGCCCGATCTGTTCGCGGAACCGGACGTTGAGATGCTGCCTGCTCCAGCCGATCTCGTCCGCGAGGACGTCGACGCGGACCGGGCCCGCGCAAAGCCGGCGCCACGCGTATCGGACAGGAGCGGCCAGCGCGGGGCCGCGAGCGAGCCTCGCGGCGAGGTACTCGTCCAGCAGCCGGAATCTCTCCGGCCAGTCCGCCGCCTCGGCCAGCCGTTCGGTCAACGATCCGCGCGGCAGCAGGTCCGACGCCGCGACGACCGAATTCGCCAGTTCCCGCAACGGAATCCCGAACAACGCGCACGAACCGAGCGGGGTCAGGGTGACGATGATCCCGCGCGAAGCGCCGGCCTGGTCGAGCCGCAACGGCCGGTCCCGCAAGCCCAGCACCGGCGACTCGGGGACCTCCGGCCCCCTGGCGGGCGCGTCGATGTCGATCACCCAGGTGAGCACCGACAACGGGGTGTCCTGCCAGGAGTTCGCGCCCGCGTCGGGAAGGTCGTGCGCGACGTAGCTCGCCACATGGGCGGCAAGGCCGGGGTGCGGCCACCGGAGAATCCGCTCGCCGGGTGCGCGGACGAGGTCCCGCCGCGGCACCACGAGACCCCACCCGCCCATCTCGTCATCTTACTTTCGTTCAAGACCCGGAAGACGGCTTTGCCTAGCGTTCCCCTCATGAAGAAAATCGGAGGTTTCAGGAATCCTGCGGCCGAAAGACGCTATTTCGCCGCCTACGACCGCGCCATGGCCGAATGCCCGGAACCGGGCGGAGTGTTCGACGTCGAAACGCGCCATGGCACCACGCGGGTCTACCGCTACGGCGACGGTGGCAGTCCGCTCGCCCTGCTGCCGGGACTTCTGGCGACCTCGGCCTGCTTCACGACGCTGATCCCTGCCTTGGCCGAACGACACACCGTTTACGCGATCGACACTCTCGGCGAAGCAGGCCGCAGCGTGCACAAGGCGCCGTTCAAGGACATCCGGGACCGCGCGATCGCCCTCGACGACGTCTTCGAGAAACTGCGATTGAGCGACGTACGGCTCGTCGGCGGTTCGACCGGTGGCTGGCACGCGGTCAACCAGGCGATCCACGCACCCGGCAGGCTCGCGTCCGTCGCGCTGCTGGACCCGACCACCGCCTCGGTGCCGTTCGCCCGGAAGGTGCTCCGGTACGGCTTGGCCGCCGCCGTCTTCGACAGCGACCGGCTGTGGCGCCGCTTCGTGACGTGGTCCGCCGGCGCGGACATCCTCGACCAGCCTGCCGCCCGGCTCGTACTCGCCGGGATCCGGTGCTATCGCGCCAGAGTGCCGTTCCAGGTCTGCCCGAGCGACGAGGCATTGCGGTCCATCGGAGTGCCTACGCTGGCCTTGTTCGGCGGGCGCAGCGCCGTGCACGATTCCGCTGTCGCCGCCGCACGACTCCAGAGCCTTCTCCCCCATGCCGACGTCGAGATCCTGCCGGACGCCGGCCACTACCTCCATCTCCGCCCGCAGGATCGCGACGTCATCATCGAGCGGGTCCTCGACCACGTCGCTTAGGCGGCCCGCGCGCCGGAGCCCCGGCGCGCCTCGGCCAGACTCGCGCGGCACGCGGCGATCAGCCTGGCCGAGGCGGCGCTTTCGCCGTGGCCGCACCGAGGACAGGACATCGTGACGTCGCAGGACAGTTCATCGACCGCGACGGTCAACGCGGTCGCGCACGAGCGACACCAGCGGTGCCGCGTGATCGGGTTGACGTGCAGCGGGGAAGCCACGCACTGGTGGATCCAGCGGCCGTGCACATGGCAGGTCAGGCGGTCGTCCGGGGACAGGCGGCCGACGTCTTCCGCGTCGTCCTCCATCGCCAGCAGAACCGGCAGGGTGCGGCTCACCGGGTTCAGCCGCGTGGTCGAGGCCAGTGTCGTGGTGTTCATCGCTTTCTCCTTCCGGCTCTTATCAGGACGTCGAACGGGGAACGCCAGATACGACACGGCCGGGCAGCCTTATGCCGAAACCTCCCTCAGGCGGGTGAATTGATCTTGGTCGAATCCGAACCGTTACCCCATTCGGGTTAATCGCGCGTATCTTTCGGATCATGACGGCCGCACTCGTTTCACTGTCCACAGCAGACAGTCGCGAACCCGGCTACCTGCTGTTTCCGCCGGCGGGCGGCACCAGCCGGGCATTCGACGCGCTCGCCGGCGCGGTCGATGCGGAAATCCGAGCCGTCGAATATCCCGGACACGGGGAACGGCTCGCGGAAGCACCGGCGTCCTCGCTCGAAGAACTCGCCGCACATCTGGCCGCCGAGACACCGAAAGCCTGGTTTTCCCGCTCCGTGACGATCGGATTCGGAATGGGCGCCCTCGTCGCCTTGGAAACCGCTCAGCGGCTCGGCGCCGCCCCCGGTGCGCTGGTCGTCGTGGACGCGTGCGCCCCGCAGCGACGCTCACCGGACAAGAACGCCAAGGCGGGCGCGTCGGCGATGGGGCGGGTGTTCGGCCGCACGGGGCTCACCCCCGTCGCGGGTTACCGCGACTCGCCCGAAAGCTGGGAGTACGCCCTGGACCTTCTGCTCGGCGACCTCCAGCTGCTGAACGCCTACCGCGGGCCCGCCAGAACCCGGCTCCCATGCCCGATCGCCGCGATCCGCGGCACCGACGACCCGGCGTCTGCCTCGGGCGACGACGCCACGAGCGGCTGGCGGGTCTGGACGTCCGGCCCGTTCGTGGGACGCGTCGTACCCGGCGGGTACCTGGGCGTTCTCGAAGCAGGGAGGGAGGCCGAGTTCTGGGCCCGGATCCGACGGCTGGAAGCGGTGTTCCTGGCCGCCGAACCGGAAGTCGCCTGATACGTGACTTACACCGGTGACGTCGTCCGACGGTCGCCGTGCCAGGAGTCTGCGCCCTAATTTCGTCCCGTACCAGGCGTTTCGCGGGAGGAATCAGGATGCTCAGCAGGAGAAGGTTCGCGCAGGCCGTCGTCGCCGCGACAGCAGGAGCCACCGTGGCGGGCTGCTCGGCCCAACCCGCGGCGGCACCGGCGGCCGCGCCCGCCACCACCGGCGGGACCGCCTCGTTCGGCCCGATCAAACGGATCGACGCCGGGGAACTGAGCATCGGTTACGCCGAAGCGGGCCCCGCCGGCGCTCCGGTGGTGGTCCTCCTGCACGGCTGGCCCTACGACATCCACAGCTACGTCGACGTCACCCCGCGCCTGGTCGCGGCCGGGTACCGGGTGATCGTGCCGTTCCTGCGCGGCTACGGGCCGACCCGGTTCCTGTCGAAGGACACGTTCCGCAACGGCCAGCAGTCCGCGATCGCCGCCGACATCGTCGCGCTCCTGGACGCCCTCAAGATCGAGAAGGCCGTCTTCGGCGGCTTCGACTGGGGTGCCCGCACGGCCGTGATCATCGCCGCGCTGTGGCCCGAACGGTGCAAGGCACTCGTCTCGGTGAGCGGCTACCTCGTGACCAACCGGGAGACGAACAAGCAGCCGCTTTCCCCGGCCGCCGAGCTCGGCTGGTGGTATCAGTACTACTTCGCCACCGAGCGCGGCATCCTCGGCTACACGAAGAACCGCCACGACTTCAACAAGCTGATCTGGAAGATCGCGTCGCCGAAGTGGACCTTCGACGACGCGACCTACGACCGTTCCGCGGCCTGCTTCGACAACCCGGACCACGTCGCCATCGTGATCCACAACTACCGGTGGCGGCTGAGCCTCGCCGATGGCGACCCGAAACTCGACGCCCTCGAAGCGAAACTCGCGCGGGGGCCGGCGGTTTCGGTGCCCACCATCACGATCGGCAGCGATTTCGACGGCCCGAACACCGACGGCAGGGCGTACCGGTCGAAGTTCTCCGGCAAGTACGAACACCGCATCCTGAACGGGATCGGTCACAACGTCCCGCAGGAGGCCCCGGAGGAGTTCGCCAAGGCCGTTCTCGACGTCGACCGGTTCTAGCGTGCCCCGGTGAGGTGTTCGAGGGCAAGCTGGGACAGGCGGATGAAGCCGTAGCCGCGTTCCGCCGCCTTGTCCGGATCGAAGTCCTCGAACGCCGATCGGTCCGCCAGCAGATCGGCCGCCGTCTCACCCTCGCCGAGGGTCGGCTTCGCCAGTTCCGGGACGAGCGCGGCGTCCAGCGCGGCACGCACCTCGGGATCGGCACGGAACGCGCGGGCGCGTTCGGCGAACAGGAGATAGCTGGCCATATTGGCCTCGGCACTGGCCCAGACGCCGTCCATGTTCTCCGTGCGCAGCGGCTTGTAGTCGAAATGCCTAGGCCCGTCGTAACCGCCGTGCTCCAGCAGGTCGACCAGGAAGAACGACGACAGCACGTCGCCGTGCCCGAACACGAGGTCCTGGTCGAACCGCGGGCCGCGCTGGCCGTTGAGGTCGATGTGGAACAGCTTGCCCTGCCACAGGGCCTGCCCGATGCCGTGGACGATGTTGAGCCCGGCCATCTGCTCGTGCCCGACCTCCGGGTTCACGCCGACGATCTCGTGGTTGTCCAGCGTGGAGATGAACGCGAGCGCGTGCCCGATGGTCGGCAGGAGGATGTCGCCGCGGGGTTCGTTAGGCTTTGGCTCAAGCGCGAGCCGGAGGCCGTAGCCCTGGTCGAGAACGTACTGGGCGAGGAAATCGATGCCCTCACGGTAGCGGTCCATCGCCGCGCGAACGTCCTTCGCGGCGTCCGTCTCACTGCCTTCCCTGCCGCCCCAGAGCACGAACGTCGACGCGCCGAGCTCGGCGGCGAGGTCGAGGTTCCGGAGCACCTTCCGCAGCGCGTAACGACGGACGTCCCGGTCGTTGCTGGTCAGGCCGCCGTCCTTGAAAACGGGGTGACTGAACAGGTTCGTGGTGACCATCGGGACGACGAGGCCCGTATCGGCGAGCGCGCCCTGGAAGCGCTTCAGGTGCCGCGCACGTTCCGCGTCGGCCGAGCCGAACGGGACGAGATCGTCGTCGTGGAAGGTGATACCCCAGGCACCGAGATCCGAGAGACGGTGCACGGCTTCGACCGGGTCGAGCGGAGGACGGCTCGCCGGGCCGAACATGTCGTTCGCCTGCCAGCCCACGGTCCACAACCCGAAGCTGAACTTGTCCTCACGCGTCGGCGCCTGCGCCATGTCGCCTCCCAATTAGTTTGATGCTTGAACTTATCGACGCCGCTCCGGCGGGTCAAGGCTTTCGTTCAGGCATCAAACGAATACAATCGCGCGATGATCGGCACGCGCCCGGCGGGACAGCACACCGTGCGGCAGCACAACGCCGCCCTCGTCCTCGGCGCGATCGCGGACGGGCCCGGCACGTCGCGAGCAGGCCTCGCCGCCGCCACCGGACTCACGAAGGCCACTGTGTCGACCGTGGTCGACCGCCTGATCGCGGCGGATCTCGTGGCCGAAGGCGAGCCGGAACAACGCGTCGGCCCCGGGCGGCGCGGCACCGTCGTCTCACTCTCCCCCACCGGCCCGCACGGGCTCGGCATCGAAATCGGCGTCGACTACCTGGCGTCCTGCCTCGTCGATCTGACCGGCGCCGTTCGCGCACAGGAGGTCCGGTACGCCGACAACCGGACTCCGCGTGTCTTCCAGCGCGTTTCGGCGTTCCTCCGCAAAGCACGGAAGCAGGCGGACGCGCTGGGCGTCCCCGTCGGCGGCGTCGGTATCGCGGTCCCCGGCCTGGTCGAATCCGGGCTCGTGCGGCTCGCGCCCAATTTGGGGTGGCGCGACGTCGACCTCGCCGACCGGCTCGGCGAGACGTTCACCGTCGCCAACGAAGCGAACTTCGCGGCACTCGCCGAACTCTGGCACGGCTCGGCGTTGCCGGATTTCGTCCACGTGTCCGGCGAGATCGGGATCGGCGCCGGCATCGTGCTGGACCGCGCCCTGTTCGAAGGCGTTCGCGGGGCGGGCGGCGAGATCGGCCACCTGCCGGTGTCGCCCGACGGCCCGCCGTGTTCCTGCGGCGCGAACGGCTGCCTGGAGCGGATGGCGGGCCAGGAGGAGATCCTGCGGCTCGCGGGCACGGAAACGGTGGACGATCTGGTCTCCGCGCTGGAATCCGGCGACGACAGAGCGGTTTCCGCCGCGACCGCCGCCGCACGACATCTCGGCGTCGGACTGTCCACTGTGGTCAATCTGATGGACGTTCCAGCCGTGGTACTAGGCGGAACCTACGCGCGGCTGGAGCCGTGGCTGCGTGAGCCACTCCTCGCCGAGCTGGAACGCCGCGTCCCCAGCACTGCGTGGTCGCCGGTGCGCGTCGTCCGCTCGGCGCTCGGCACGGGAGCCGCCGTGCGCGGTGCCGCGGGCTCGGTGATCCGCGGCATCCTCGCGGACCCCGAGCACCATCTCACGACTCACTGGCCATCCGATCAGGACGCTCGGGATCGGTGACCCCAGGCAGCGAGGCCTCGATGGACTGCGCGCGCTCCTCGATGTCGGCACGCTGGACACGCCGGGCGTAGGCGATCAGTTCGTCGCGATCCGCGTGCGGGAGCCAGCCCTGCTCACAGCCGGTCTCCAAGCGCACGAGGTACCGCACCAGTTCCACCGACTCGGCACCGAAGTCCCGCATCCGGCGCGTCAGCAGCTCCGCCGCGCCGAGATAGCCGTTGTTCCACGCGTGGACCGCCAGCAGCTGCGCCGTCGCGGCGAGGATGTCACCGAGGTGGAACCCGCCCTCCGCCGCGAGATGCCCCGCTAGGCGGAAACTGCGTCTGCCCTCACCGACCGGCCCCTCCTCGCGAATCGCTTCGAGCAGAGCCCCGATCTGCCGCGTCAGGTAGTCCTGACCCGCGCTCTCCACCGTCACCGCATTCCCTCCACCCGGTCGCCGCGATCGTAGGAAGGTGTCAATGGGGAGCAGGTCAGATACATCGAATGCCGAACCGTTATCACCCGAATGGGGTGTCCGGCGATGCGTCTCGGTCAACAGGGCGCCACGGCTCCGGTCTCCCCCGCGGCGCACCAACCCGGATGCCGACGGAGCCAATCGTCCCGCTGCTTCTCGACGTCCCGTTGCGTCATCCCCCGACCGGAATTGACGCAACCGCCGGTCTGGCACTTGGTGGTCCTATCCGGCTCGTAGCACTGGTCCTCGTCCTTGCGGCAAGCCGCCTGCGCCTTGGCCTTGGTCGGCGTTGCCGTTGTCGTCGAGGTGATCACGACCGTCGTGGTCACCTCCGTGGTCGTCGTGACGCTCGGCGTGACCGTGATGAGTGGGCGAGCGGGCGGAGCCGACCTCGCACAGGCGACCGCCACGAAGCACGCCACGGCTACCGACGACAGGAGCAGGACACGCGCCATGATTCCTCCGCCCCCGCCGTCGAACCCGGCTGTATTCGGTGAGAAGGCGAAGAGCGTTACACGTACGCTGGGCTGACTGGAGGTGGGAGAGGATGGCGCGGAGAAGCCCGCAGGAGAAGAAGGCTCTCAGCTACGCCAAGGACCGGCGCAACGACTACGGCGAGAACGACAAGAGTTCGCGCAAGAACATCCGGCGGAACAAGCGAGTACCGAACCGCGCTGACCGGCACCGTGAACACCAGGTCTTGGCCGCGGCCACCGGCCCGGTCGCGTTCGAGGCGGCCGAGCAGACCGAGTCCACGCTCACGGCGAAGAAGTCGATGTGGTTGACGAAGCGGTGGCGAAAGTGGCGAGATGCCCCACTCGCCGACACCGTCGTTTACCAGCTGCAGCGCCGGGCCAGGCTCGGGATGGATGATCCGGCGGACGTCGACGCGCGCATCGAGCGCGTACGCCGCACCGCTCGGAAGAACCGATAGCCAGGAGTACTCCCACCAGGATCATCGAGGCGCCGGAGACCTTCACGGACTCGCTAATCGCCACGTGCATCAGCAGTCACAGTGCGGCGCGTGAAGGGGGCGGTCAGATCTCGTGAGGGGCGGCGCCCGGCTGCTCCTCGAAGATCAGCCACGTCCGCGTCGACCGCACGCCGTCCAGCGCCTGTAGCCGTTCCAGCACGACATCCCGCAGCGAAGCGTTGTCCGGTGTCCGCACCAGCAGCAGGATGTCGAAGTCGCCGCCGACGAGCGAAACGTGCTCGACGAACGGGATCTGCCGCAGCTCGGCCGACATCGTCCGCCATGACGTCTGCTCGACGGTGATCAGGATGTACGCGCTCGTCCCGAGTCCGGCGCGCCGCGGGTCGATCCGGGCGCCGAAGCCGGTGATGACGCCTTCGGACATCAGCCGGTCCAATCTCGCGTAGGCGTTGGTGCGCGAGATGTGCAGCCGCTCCGCCAGCGCGCGGACGGCGAGCCTGCCGTCGGCGGTGAGTTCGGCGAGGATCGCGCGATCGATGTCGTCGAGGGCAAGGACCGTTCGTCCCGGATCCGGCCCGTGAGCCGCGCCACTGCTGGACGGTTGGCTCGGCTGAACCGATGCGGGGGGCAGTTTGTCGCTCATTTCGCGCGCCTCTTGAACACTGGGACTCCGGAAACCACCATCTCAGCATCATATGTCTGTGAAAGGTGGTGCTGCGCCATGTCGCGGGAGACCCCTGCCGCCGCGTTGCTGCCGTCCGGAGTCCCGGTGCGGTTCCTCGCCGAGGACGGCACACGCGTCGACGAGCACGGCGGCTATTCGGAGCCGCCGTCCGAACGGCTCGTCGAGGCCTACCGGCTGATGGTGCTCGGCCGCCGGTTCGACGCCCAGGCGACCGCGCTGACCAAACAGGGCCGCCTCGCGGTCTACCCGTCGAGTGCCGGCCAGGAGGCCTGCCAGGTCGCGAGCGCGCTGGCCCTCACCGACGCCGACTGGCTCTTCCCCACCTATCGCGACTCCGTCGCGCTCGTGGCCCGCGGGCTTGAACCGGGTGAAATCCTGACGCTCCTTCGCGGCGACGCGCACTGCGGCTACGACCCCGCCAAGACCCGCGTCGCTCCGCAGTGCACCCCGCTGGCCACTCAGACCCTCCACGCGGCCGGGCTCGCCCACGCGATGCAGCGCCGCGGCGAGGACTCCGTCGCGTTCGCCCTCATCGGGGACGGCGCCACCAGCGAAGGCGACTTCCACGAGGCGCTCAACTTCGCGGCCGTGTTCAAGGCCCCGGTGGTGTTCTTCGTGCAGAACAACGGTTTCGCGATCTCCGTGCCGTTCGAGAAGCAGAGCGCCGCCCCCGCGCTGGCGTACAAGGGCGTCGGCTACGGCGTCCGGTCGGAGCAGGTCGACGGCAACGACGCCGTCGCGGTCCTCTCCGTGCTGGGCGACGCCGTCGCGCACGCGCGGTCCGGTCTCGGGCCCGTCCTGGTCGAGGCGCACACCTACCGGATCGACGCGCACACCAACGCCGACGACGCCACCCGCTACCGCGACCAGGCCGAGGTCGAGAAATGGCGCGCGGCCGACCCGGTGCGCCGTCTCGAAACGTACCTGACCACCGAGAACCTGTTGTCCGCCGACGATATCGAGCACTTCCGGGCCGAGGCCGAGACGTTCGCCGCCGGCGTGCGCGACACCCTCAACGCCGACGTCGAGCCGGACCCCCTGTCGCTGTTCGAGCACGTGTACGCCGTCCCGACCCGCCAGCTGGCCGCCCAGCGGGCGCTGGTCGCCGCCGAACTGGAGGCGTGATGACCGAGATTTCGATGGCCCAGGCGCTCAACGCCGCTCTGCGCGACGCGGTCAAGGACGACGACCGCGTGCTGATCTTCGGCGAGGACGTCGGCCCGCTCGGCGGTGTGTTCCGGGTGACCGACGGCATCACCGCCGACTTCGGCGAAGAGCGCTGTTTCGACACACCGCTTGCCGAGTCCGGCATCGTCGGCTTCGCGGTCGGGATGGCGATGGGAGGGTTCCGGCCGGTGGTCGAAATGCAGTTCGACGCCTTCGCCTACCCCGCCTTCGAGCAGATCACCTCGCACGTCGCGAAGCTGCGCAACCGCACCCGCGGCGCGCTGTCGCTGCCGATGGTCATCCGGATCCCCTACGCGGGCGGGATCGGCGGCGTCGAGCACCACTGCGATTCGAGCGAGGCCTACTACACCCACACGCCCGGCCTTCGCGTAGTCACACCGGGCACTCCCCAGGACGCCTACGACCTCCTGCGCGACGCGATCGACTCACCGGATCCGGTGATCTTCCTCGAACCCAAATGCCGCTACTGGTCGAAGGAGCCCGTGTCCTTCACCCGGGACGGCGCGGCCATGGACCGCGCGGTCGTGCGCCGCGAGGGCAAGGACGTCACGCTGATCGCGTACGGCCCGATGGTCGCCACCGCGCTGGAGACGGCGGAGGCCGCGACCGCCGAGGGCTGGGACGTCGAGGTCGTCGATCTCCGGTCGCTCAGCCCGTTCGACGACGAGACCGTGACCGCTTCGGTGCGCCGTACCGGTCGCGCCGTCGTCGTCCACGAGGCGGCCGGGTTCGGCGGCTACGGCGCCGAGGTGGTCGCCCGGGTCACCGAGCAGTGCTTCCATCAGCTGCACGCGCCCGTCCTGCGGGTCACCGGCCTCGACATCCCTTATCCGCCACCGAAATTGGAGCGTCATCAGCTTCCGGACGTCGACCGGATCCTGGACACCGTCGCCCGGCTGCAGTGGAACGACGAACCGGTGGTGGCCGGTGCCTGACTTCCTGCTCCCGGACCTCGGCGAAGGGCTGACCGAAGGCACCATCGTCACCTGGCTCGTCGCCGAGGGCGACACCGTCGGTGTCGACCAGCCAGTCGTCGAAGTGGAGACCGCGAAGGCCGCGGTCGAGGTGCCGGTGCCGTTCGCCGGCGTCGTCACGCGCCTTCACGGCGAACCCGGCCAGTCACTGCCGGTCGGCGCTCCCCTGCTCACCATCGGCCCCGGTTTCAGCGAACCCGGCGTGACGACAGCGAGCGAAGGCAGCGGCAACGTCCTCATCGGCTACGGCACGACCACCACGACGAGACGCCGCCGGACGCGCACCGTCGTCATCAGTGCTGACAAGCAGTCCAAAGCTCCCGGTGTGATCTCGCCGTTCGTCCGCAAGATGGCCGCGGACAACAAGATCGACCTGACGAAGCTGACCGGCAGCGGACCGGGCGGCATCATCCGGCGCGCCGACGTCGAAGCGGCGCTCACCGTCCCCGAGCCGAGGGACGGCGAAACGAGGATCCCGCTGACCGGCGTTCGCAAGGCGGTCGCCGACAAGCTGACGACTTCACGCCGTCAGATCCCCGAAGCGACGGTCTGGGTCGACGTCGACGCGACCGAACTCGTCGCGGCACGCAAGTCGCTCAACGCCTCGGCACCGGATCGCCCGGTGAGTCTTTTGGGTCTCATCGCCCGGTTCGCCGTGGCGGGCCTGCGGAAATACCCCGAGCTGAACTCGCGTGTCGAGGGCGACGAGATCGTCCAACTGCGGGACATCAACCTCGGTTTCGCCGCGCAGACCGACCGTGGGCTCGTCGTGCCGGTTGTCCGCGACGCGGGCGCACTGTCCACAAGAGATCTTTCGGCCGCGATCGGAGACCGCACAACGCAGGCCAGGGAAGGAAAGCTCGGCCCGGCGGGCCTGACCGGCGGAACCTTCACGGTCAACAACTACGGCGTGTTCGGGGTCGACGGCTCGGCCGCGATCATCAATCACCCGGAAGCGGCGATCCTCGGCATCGGCCGGATCATCGACCGTGCCTGGGTGGTCGACGGCGCCTTGGTGGCGCGCAAGGTCTGCGAGCTGACCCTGGCGTTCGATCACCGGGTGTGCGACGGCGGGACCGCCGGCGGATTCCTCCGGTTCGTCGCCGACTGCGTCGAATCGCCGGTCACCGCGCTCGGAGATCTCTGACCGGGTCGCACAACCCGCGGTTGTGACCCGCCCACGACACGTTGTTCGACTTCGAGGTCCCGCCTTGCTTGGATCTCGCGAGTGGGCGGGAGATCGCTGGGGCGACGGTTCGGCTGGCTGTGGGCGGCGTACGCGGCGAGCGCGTTCGGAACGAGGTTCGCGTTCGACGCGTTCAGCCTGATCGCCATCGTGGCGCTGGGCGCGGGCGCCACGGAGGTCTCGCTACTGGCGGCCGCCGGTCTCGTCGCGGGCGCCGTGGTCGCGCTGCCGCTCGGCCCCTGGGTCGAGTTCCGCCGGAAACGGCCGGTGATGATCGCGATGGATCTGATCCGGTGTGCGGCGCTGCTGACCGTCCCGGTGGCGTACGCGTCCGGATTGCTCGGCTTCGGTCAGCTTCTCGCCGTGTCCGTCATCGTCGCCGCGGCCGACATCACCTTCCTGGCGGCCAGTGGGGCGTTCCTGAAAACCCTGCTGCCGCCCGAAGATCTGCTGGTCGCGAACGCCCGGTTCGAATCGACCACCTGGACCGCGACCGTGCTCGGTCCGCCGCTCGGCGGTTTCGCCGTCGGTCTCTTCGGGCCGGTGATCACGATCGCCGCCGACGCGGTCAGCTATCTGCTCTCGGCGCTCGGGATCCGGGCGGTCGGGGGTTCGGAGCCGCCGCCCGCGCGACGGGAAGGCACGCGATTGACTGGCCGCGACCTGCGGGAAGGCTGGCGGTTCATCCTCACCCACCCGTTGCTGCGCCCGCTGTTCGTCAACACCATCGTGGTCAACGGCCTGATCATGGCGACCGCGCCCCTGATGGCCGTCCTGATGCTCGGGCAACTCGGCTTCGCTCCGTGGGAGTACGCGGTCGCCTTCGCCGTGCCCTGCCTCGGCGGGCTGATCGGGGCGAGGCTCTCCCGGACCGTGGTCGCCAGGTACGGCCGGGACCGCGTCCTCTTCGTCGCCGGTTGGCTGCGAGTCTGCTGGCCCGTCGGGCTGGTCTTCATCCAGCCCGGTGTTCCCGGGCTGATCCTCGTCATCGTCGTCGAATTCTGCCTGATCACCTGCATCGGCGTGTTCAACCCGGTACTCGCCACCAGCAGGCTCGAACAGGTTCCCCTCGACCGCGCGGCGCGCACGCTGTCGGCCTGGTCGATCGCCGGAAAGCTCACCACCGCCTCGCTGACCGCGCTGTGGGGCCTGCTCGCCGCGTTCACCGGACCGCGAGCGGCGGTCGGCGTCGCCGGAGCGCTCATGCTCGCGACCCCGCTCCTGCTCCCCCGAAATCGTCGGACCCCTGTGCGAGTATCCGCACATGCCGATCAAGAGAGTGGTAGCCGACCTCGAGACCAAGTCCCTTGAGCAGGCGAAAGCCTTCTACGAACGGGTGCTCGGCTTCGAAGTGGTGATGGATCACGGCTGGATCGTGACGCTGGCCGATCCGGAGCGGCCGGAGGTGCAGCTGAGCCTCATGACCCATGACGAGACCGCGCCCGTCGTGCCGGTCGCCTCGATCGAGGTGGACGACGTCGACGCGGCGTACGAGGAAGCGAAGGCGTCCGGGGCCGAGATCGTGCACGAACTGACCGACGAGCCCTGGGGCGTCCGGCGGTTCTTCGTCCGTGATCCCAGTGGTCACGTGGTCAACGTGCTCGCGCATCGCTGAGGGGGTTTCATCAAAATTTCATGACTCGTCCCTAGCGTTCGAACACGCACCGTAGTCGAACGAAAGGACGATGAATGTGAAGAAGCTCAGGGGGGTCCTGGCGGCGGCCACGCTGGCCGCCGGGCTGATCGGCGTCACCGCGCCGGCTGCCCAGGCCGACCAGGCGCGGTACTACATCCTCATCGGCGGCACCTGCGACGGGGCCGCGACCGTCTACAACGACGCCTGGTTGCGGGGCGGGATCAAGAAGGTGGTCCACTACCCGGCAGGGGCCGCCGGAGCACCGAACTGCGACCAGACGCCGATGGACCAGAGCGTCGCGCGCGGGCACGAAGAAGCCCGTCGTGTCGCCCAAAGCTCCTTCGACGAGAACCCCGGCGCGGAATTCACCGTCGTCGGCTACTCGCAGGGCGCCTTGGTCGCGAACCTGGTGCTGAACGACATCGCCGACGGGAAACTGGCCGTGGACAAGTCGCGGTTCAGGGCGAAGATCTTCGCCGACCCGATGCAGCCCGTCGGTCCGCCGGGACGCGGGATCAGCGCGGTGCTGCCGCCCGGCACCGGGGCACCGTCGCCGTTCGGCGGCTACGTGTCGTTCGGTCCCGGCCGCACCGACTTCGGCGGTATTCCGTACATCCGCTACTGCATCGAAACCGACGGTGTCTGCCACTTCGACACCCTCGAAGCGCCGGGCGGATATTTCGCGCAGCACCTGTGTTACCAGTGGGCCCGTCCCACCGATCACCGCTCGATCATGGAGGACACGATCGCGGACGGCGTGTACACCAACGGATCGCACGCGCTGCCGCGGCAGAACTGCCGCCCGCCGTGGCCGGTGGTGTGACGGGGTGAAGACGGCTGTCACCCGGCGCCCGATCGCCGGGTGACAGCGGTTCGGGCGATGGCCCGCCCACAGTGTCGTGGGCGGGCCATCGTCGATCTACCGGACCGGCTGTCCCTCCGGTGCCGGGGCGTGGCCGGTAGGCCGGGCCGTGAAGGTGCCCCGGCCCTGGGTCCGGCTGCGCAGTCGCGTCGCGTAGCCGAACAGTTCGGCCAACGGCACCGTCGCAGTGACGACGGTCGTTCCCGCGCGCACCGCGGACCCCAGCACCCGGCCACGCCGGGCGGCGAGGTCGCCGAGCACCACGCCGACGGCGGTTTCGGGGACGGTGACGGTCACTTCGGCGACCGGCTCCAGCAGCGTCATCGCGCCGGCACGCAACGCCTCGCGGAGTGCGAACCGCCCGGCCGCCCGGAACGCCATCTCCGACGAGTCCTTCGAGTGGGTGGCACCGTCGGTCAGCGTGACCCGGACACCGGTCACCGGATGCCCGCCGAGTGGGCCTTCCGCCAGCGCGTCACGGCAACCCGCTTCGACCGCGCGGACGTATTCCCTCGGCACCCGGCCACCGACCACAGTGGACTCGAACTCGAATTCCCCTTCCTCCAAAGGTTCCGTATCGATGACGACGTGGGCGAACTGCCCGGCACCGCCGTCCTGCTTGACGTGCCGATAGGCGAAACCGGACACGCCGCGGGCCACCGTCTCGCGGTAGGCGACGCGAGGCCGCCCGACGCCGACGTCGAGCCCGTGGTCGCGCCGGATCTTCTCCACCGCCACCTCCAGATGCAGCTCGCCCATACCCGAGAGCAGCGTCTGGCCGGTCTCGCGATCGGTCCGGATGACCAGCGACGGATCCTCCTCGACCAGCCGCGCCAGCGCCGACATCAGCCGTTCCGTGTCGGTTCCCGTGCGCGCCTCGACGGCGACCGACACGACCGGATCGGCCACGACGGGCGGCTCTAGCAGGAGCGGCTCCGACGGTGCGCACAACGTCGCGCCGGCTCGGGCCTTCTTCAATCCGACCACCGCGACGATGTCACCCGCGACGGCACTGTCCACCCTGGTGTGCCGGTCCGCCTGGACCCGCAGGATGCGGCCGACGCGTTCGATACGACCGCCGCCCACGTCCATCACCGCCTCCGAAGTCCGGATCGTGCCCGAGTACACCCGCAGGTACGTCAACCGCCCGGTGGCGGTCGAGGTCACCTTGAACACCAGTGCCGCGAACGGCGCCGACGGATCGGCGCGCCGTTCGTGGGCCGTGCCCTCGTACTCGCCCCGGACCGGCGGGACGTCCGACGGCGAAGGCAAGTACGCCACCACTGCTTCCAGCAACGGCTCCACACCGCGATTGCGGTAGGCCGAGCCGCACAGCACCACGACGCCATCCCCCGTCCGGGTCAGCTCGCGCAGCGCCGAGACCAGCGTCTCCGTCGAAACCGCCGAAGACGCGCAGAACTCCTCCAGCGCGGCAGGATGGAGCTCAGCGACGGTCTCTTCGAGCAGTCGGCGTCGCCGGTTCGCTTCGTCCACAAGGGACTCCGGAACCGGTCCTTCCTCGGCCTTCTCGGCGCCGTCGGCCCACACGAGTGCCCGCATCCGGAGCAGGTCGACGACGCCGGCGAAACCGTCTTCCTTCCCGATCGGCAGCTGGACCACCAATGGCCGCGGATGCAGCCGCTCCCGGATGGACTCCACGGCCGCGTCCAGATCGGCGCCCGCGCGGTCGAGTTTGTTGACGAACGCGATCCGCGGTACGCCGTGCCGGTCGGCCTGGCGCCACACCGATTCGCTCTGCGGTTCGACCCCGGCGACGCCGTCGAACACCGCGATCGCGCCGTCGAGGACCCGGAGCGACCGTTCGACCTCGTCGGAGAAGTCGACGTGGCCGGGCGTGTCGATCAGGTTGACGAGATGGCCGTCCCACGAACAGCTGACGGCGGCGGCGAAGATGGTGATGCCACGGTCTCGCTCCTGGGAATCGAAGTCGGTCACGGTCGTGCCGTCATGGACCTCACCGCGTTTGTAAGTGGTGCCGGTGACGTACAGGATCCGTTCGGTCAGAGTGGTCTTGCCCGCGTCGACATGGGCGAGGATGCCCAGATTGCGGACGGCGGACAGGGGGACGGTGCGCATGGCGCGGCCTTTCGAAAGTGCTCTCCGGAGCTCGGACTGCGCGATTCGGGCGAACGCGGGCAGGCGCCCCCGCCGTCGCGTGGCGACGGGAAAGAGGACGCGAAAAGGTCAGGCGTTCGTCAACGTGCCGGTGCTAGCCGCGCGGCAGACACCGGACGCGGGGAGACACGAGGATCACCTCGTAGCGGACCGAGGGGACGACGACGGCGTGGTGATGACGCACTGTCCTGTCCTTCCTCGCCGGGATGATTCGCGGCGAGTGTAGCCACCCGAGAGGCGGGCCGGGAACCGATTTCCGCGAATTCGGCGGAGACCGACCAGTTTCCGGTGACGGCGGTGTCCATCCTTGTCGAGGGAACACCACAGGAGGAAGGAACGGAGCATGGGGGCGGACGAGCTGCTGGGCTTGGCGAAAACCGGTGACGGCGAGGCGTTCCGCGATCTCGTCGCGCCGTACCGCCGTGAGCTGCAGGTGCACTGCTACCGCATCCTGGGCTCCGTACAGGACGCCGAAGATCTGCTGCAGGAGACGTTGCTGGCCGCGTGGCGCGGGATCGACGCGTACGAGGAACGCGCGTCCGTGCGGACCTGGCTGTACCGGATCGCGACCAACCGCTGCCTCAACGCGTTGCGTGCGGGCGGGCGCCGCCCACACGACCACGCGGCCTACCGACCGGAGGTCCCGTTGCCCGAGCCGTCGCGCCGCCGCCCCGAACCCAGCTGGCTGGAGCCCTACCCCGACGTCCTGCTCGACGGGATCGCCGATCCGGTGCCCGGACCGGAGGCACGCTACGAGGCCAGGGAATCGATCTCGCTCGCGTTCCTGGCGGCGCTCCAGCAACTTCCGCCGAAGCAGCGGGCGGTACTGGTACTGCGGGACGTCCTCGGATTCCGGGCGGCCGAGGTGGCCGGGATCCTCGACACCACCGAGAACGCCGTGACCAGCGCGCTGAACCGGGCGCGTTCGGCGCTGGCCAAGGAAATGCCCGACGGCGGACGCGAGACCGCTCCCCTGCCGGATTCACCTCGGGAACGCCGGATCGTCGACGAGTTCACCCGAGCCTTCGAGGCCGGCGATGTCGAGGCCATCGTGGCGCTGCTGACCGACGACGCGTGGCTCACCATGCCCCCGCTGCCCTGGGAGTACCAGGGTCCGGACGCCGTCGGGCACTTCCTGGCGACCGTCGCGCTCTCCGACGGCCGCCGGTACTCGCTGATCCCGACCCGCGCGAACGGTCAGCCCGCCTTCGGCTGTTACCTCCGTGATCCGAGGACGCCGATCGGGCACGCGCACGGGGTGCTCGTGCTGGACCTGGCCGGCGACCGGATCACCGCGGTGACCCGGTTCCTCGACAACTCGCTGCTCGCCGCTTTCGGGCTTCCCCGCTCGCTGCGTGGTTGATCCCCCGCTCTTCCCTGGCCCGATACCGACCGAGGAGAAACCGATGACCGACCTGAACGCTTTCGCCGAAGCGCTCCGTGCCCTGCACAGCGGGGAAATGCTCGTCCTGCCGAACGTCTGGGACGCGGCGAGCGCCGAAGTCGTGGCGGAGGCGGGATTCCCCGCGATCGCCACCGCCAGTGCCGCCGTGTCGGCGATGCTCGGCTTCCCCGACGGTGAAGGCGCGCCGTGGCAGGAGATGTTCGCGGCGGCGGGCCGGGTCGCCCGCGCGGTCCCGTTGCCGGTCACCGTGGACGCGGAAGCGGGCTACGGCCTGGCACCGAGGGAATTCGTGGATCGGCTGCTGGAGACCGGAGCCGTCGGCTGCAACCTGGAGGACACCGATCACCGGACCGGCGAGCTGGTCGATGCCCAGCAGCACGCCCAGCGGCTCGCGGAAATCCGCTCGGCCGCGACCGAGGCGGGCGTCCCGATCGTCGTCAACGCCCGGGTCGACGCGTTCCTGGGCGACCGTGGGATCCCGGAGCCGGAAAGGCTTGCCGAGGCCATCCGGCGGGGCAGGCTCTACCGGGAGGCCGGCGCCGACTGCGTGTATCCGATCGGCGTGGGACGCCGTGCCGAGATCGCCGCGCTGGTCAGCGAACTCGCGTGCCCGGTGAACGGCAACGTCGGCGGGGAACTGGATCTGGCCGCGCTCCGGGAAGTCGGCGTGGCACGGGTGTCGTACGGCCCGCGCTTCTATCGCGCGGCGCTGGAAGGTTTCCGGACGGCCATCGGGAAGCTCTGACCCTGAACGCCCGGGCCGGGGGGTCGTGAGTGGAGACTCGGGCGAGGTGACCTGGGTGACGCGGCACGACACTCGCGTGATCGGACGCCGTACACCCGAGAACCAGGGGCGAAGGGGTCCTTCGTCGCATCGCACGCGGTGAAGGGCCCCTTCACCTCACTGCCGGGCCGGGGTGGTCGTGAGTGGCGTCCGACGTTGCGAAAGCCACTTTCGCAACGTTGAAGGTTGCGAAAGTGGCTTTCGCAACATGACCCGCTCGCTCACCGACCAGAATCCCGGCGTGAAGGGCCCCTTCCCCACATCCGATGCGAGGA